>NZ_LUFI01000072.1:0-25347 GCF_005281675.1 Sphingobium sp. MP9-4
GAGATGTTCTACAACCCGGTGCGCAAGCAGATCAGGAACGGGATGCTGTCACCCAACCAGTTCGAACGGCAGCAGATTCTGAAAGCAGAAGGCGTCTAGAAAACTAGGGGCTACTCAGCCGTGGTCAGCGATCCTCGGCGCGCCGACAATCCTATCGTGGCCTGCAATCCTGCCTTTGTTGAGTTGACGGGCTACTCCCAAGAAGAGGTCATAGGCCGAAACTGCCGGTTCCTGCGCGGTGCCGGAACCGAGGCCGAGCAGACGGAGATGTTGCGCGACGCTGTAGCCCAGGTGCGACCTGTCATGGTCGAGCTGATTAATTACCGTAAAAACGGCACCCCTTTTCGCAACGCTGTAATGGTTGCGCCGCTTTTCGATGACGAAGGCGAACTGGAATTCTTTCTGGGTTCTCAGATGGCCATCGACGATCGGCCGGTCAGCCGCCATCAGCAGGCACGCATGCGAATTGAAAATCTTAGTGGCCGTCAGCGTCAAATAATCGAGGCGCTTGCCCAAGGGCGCCTAAACAAACAAATCGCGTTCGAGCTGGGGGTTACCGAGCGGACGGTGAAGATGCACCGCGCTGCCGTTCTTCGAACTTTGGAAGTGCGGTCGGTGGCAGAGGCAATCCGGATTGCGATAGAAGCTGGCCTCTAGAGGTCGCGCCGCGCAGCGAACCGGGCCAAAGTCCTCAATCGGGCAGCGCTTATGCCAAACGGCTCCAGAGCGCTATCGCATGCGCGCAGGAGCGCTTCCACTTCAAGAGCTGTAGTTTCTGCTCCCAGGACCGTGACGCCGGTCTCCCGGCTTTTATCTTTGTCCTTGTTTACGGCCTTTCCGACAATGGCTGCATCGCCCTCAGAATCGAGGAGGTCGTCCCTGAGCTGGAAAAGAAGGCCGAGGTCGGTAGCATAGGACTTTAACGCGCTGCGCGTTTGCGCATTGCTTCGGCCCAGCAACATGCCTGCTTCCACTGCGAACCGCACAAGTGCGCCAGTTTTCCGATTGAGGCAATCGATGAGCCCTTCTCGTGAAAGGTCTGCTTCGGGATACAGATCCATCATCTGACCGCCGGCAAGTCCATCCTGACCGATGCATTTCGCAAGGCCCAGAACAAGTTCGCTGCGCACGGCCGCATCGGCATGGGTGCGCGGATCAGAGAGAATTTCAAAGGCCAGTGCCAGCAGAGCATCGCCCGCCAGGACCGCTGTGGCCTCGTCGAACCGACGATGAACGGTAGGTCGTCCTCGCCGAAGATCGTCATCGTCCATGCAGGGCAAATCGTCGTGGACGAGGGACTGAGCATGTACGCACTCAATTGCCGCAGCGACACGCAGTGCCGAACCCCGGTCACCCCCCAACATTTCAGCCACAGCCAGGGCAAGAGCGGCTCTAAAACGCTTTCCTCCTGCCGTAGCAGCGTAGCGCATCGCGTCGGCGAGACGAATATTGCGTGTGGGGCAGTCACCGATCGCATCCATCAGCACCGTGTCGACTGCTGCACGATCATCAGCCAGAATCTTGGGCAGATGCGGAGGGGCTTGCTCGGTCGTTACCACTGAAATGGGTCGAAATCGGATTGATTCTTCCGGTCCAGCCATTTCCTCGCGCAAGAAGCCAAGGCCATCAAGCCAGGAACATATTTCTTCAATCGCCTCGTCCGGGGCGGATGCGGCTGCGCTCAACCCTATTGTAGAGGCTTTCGCCAGTGGAATATGAGCCAAATCTTCAGCATCTTCGATCAGAAACGCCTGCGGACAATCAGCCGCCAGCGCCGCTTCGACCAGTCGGCGCGCATTCGAAGATGTGGGATCTCCAACAATCAACATGATATCGCAACGCGGCGCTATTTGCGTCACAGCAGATTGCCGGTTTGTGGTTGCATAGCAGATGTCGCTTGAACGCGGACCGACGCAATTGGAGAATCGAGCCTCTATCGCCTCGATCAATCGAGCTGAATCGGCGACTGAAAAGGTCGTCTGGACGGCGTAAGCTACTGGCGTTTCATCTGGCAGGGGGAGGGCGCTGACACTGGCCAGATCCGCTACTATCGAAATGGCGTCAGGGGGCAATTGTCCAGTGGTTCCGATTATCTCGGGATGGTCCGCATGGCCGACGAGCAAGACGTGGCGGCCTTGCGAATTCCATTGAGCGACCTCGGAATGAATTTTTGCGACCAAAGGGCAAATGGCATCCACGACGCGCAAACCACGTTTATCCGCCTGCGCTTTCACGGCGGCTGCACTTCCATGCGCGGACAATATCGTGACTGCGCCTTGAGGGATTTCGCTCACATCCTCAACAAAAACGGCGCCTAATTCCTCAAGCTGCTTTAGCACCCTTCGGTTGTGCACGATCGCATGGCGCACATAGACAGGAGCACCATGGACATGCAGCGCGTCCTCAACGGCTGCAATCGCACGTCGTACGCCAGCGCAAAAGCCACGCGGATTGGCCAACAGCACCCGTCTGGGCTCAGGAGAAAAAGCCTGATCTTCTCTATCGTCTGGTGCGCTGATCATCGCCTCATCCTATCTATCTGACATATTTTCAGTTTTTGGCTTTGAATACCATACTCCCCTTTGGACAGGTTGTGGCACTCCACCAATTCCATAGCGATGCCTTGAACCAGCATTCCTCAAACCAAGGCGATACATGATGTCATCAAAGCCTTCTGCAATCGTCATCGGATCAGGCTTTGGGGGACTTGCGCTTGCAATCCGCTTGCAAAGTGCCGGTATCGGCACGACGCTCATCGAGGCACGCGATCGCCCAGGCGGGCGAGCCTATCGCTGGGAAAGAGAAGGTTACATATTCGACGCCGGTCCGACCGTGATTACCGATCCGGCCTGCCTGGAAGAATTATGGATGCTTTCAGGCAATCGAATGGATGAGGATGTGACCCTCAAGCCGGTGAGCCCCTTTTATAGGCTTGTCTGGAACGATGGCACACAGTTCGATTATTCCAATGATGACGCGCTGTTGGAAAAAGAGATTGCCAAGCTCGATGCGAAAGACATCGAAGGCTACCACCGGTTTCTGGACTATGCGCGGTCAGTTTACCAGGAGGGCTACGTAAAGCTGGGTGCAGTCCCATTTCTTGATTTCAAGAGCATGTTGAAAGCGGCACCCGCCCTTGCCCGGCACAAAGCATGGCGGTCTGTCTATGCAATCTTATCGAGCTTCGTGGGGAACGAAAAGCTACGCCAGGCCCTGTCATTCCACACTTTGCTGGTCGGGGGCAATCCGATGAGCACGAGTGGCATCTACGCCCTTATCCACCACTTGGAGCGGGAGGGAGGAATATGGTGGACGACTGGCGGCACAAACGCACTCGTCGATGGGATGGTGGCGCTTTTTGAGCGATTGGGCGGAGCGCTCATGCTGAATGAACCGGTACGGGAAATTTTACATGAAGGGCGTCGCGTAACTGGCGTGGTCACGCAGGCTGGACGTCGCATTCATGCAGATCAGATCGCCTCCAACGCGGATGTTGTCAGCACCTATAAAATGATCGTCGGGTCTTCTCACGCATTGAGGAAAAGGCATTCACTCGAAGCTAAGCGATTTTCTCCCAGTCTTTTTGTTTTACATATGGGAATTAAAGGAAATTTTCCGAAAATCGCGCACCACTCGATTCTATTTTCCGATCGCTACGGTCCCTTATTGGACGACATTTACAAGGGGGGGCGCTTGCCGAAGGACCCGTCAATCTATTTGCATAATCCCGGAGCCAGTGACGCAAGCGTGGCTCCTGCCGGCAAATCGGTCTTGTACGCGCTCGCCCCTGTGCCGCATTTGGGCGCTGCGGCAGTCAATTGGGCGGAGGAGGGCGACCGCTATCGCCAAATCATCATAGGCCGCATTCGCGACCTGTTGATCCCCGATATCGAGGATCGGATCGAAATCTGCTTTCACTATACGCCGGAAGATTTCCAAAGGGATTTGGACGCTCATCTCGGTAGCGCTTTCAGTCTAGAACCGGTGCTGACGCAGAGCGCCTGGTTTCGAGCACATAATCGTGATGACCGATTTGAAAATCTTTTCCTGGTAGGAGCAGGTACCCATCCCGGCGCGGGCATCCCGGGCGTTGTCGGAAGTGCCAAAGCGACTGCAGGGCTCATGATGCAAACCGGGAGGCCCTGAGGCCCGTGTGAACATTGCTGTTCTATAGGCCTACAGAGCTCTATCGCTCACGCTCTATGGATGATCCGTTATCTTTCCAGCGCCAAGATCTGCTGCTCGGACAATAATTGCTGTTTCAGCATCCCGTAATCGACATCCTGCACGCTCCTGCCCTCCCGGATCGCGATGGATGCCGCAGCAGCGGCCGATTGGCCAAGGATCATGAAGACGGGCTCCATTCGGATCGAGCCATAGGCAATGTGCGATGCCGACAAGGCGACCGGGACCAGTAGGTTGGTCGCTTCCTGGCGCTTCGGGATGATCGCATCATAGCTGATCGGATAGGCGCGTTCAGGGCTGACCTCGATATTCCCTTCGTTGCGCGCAAAGCCTCTTGCATCGACGATCCGCCGGACATTGTGCGAGTCCATATTATATGATCCCATGCCGACCGGCCTGGGCGTCGCCTTCGTGCCGCGCAAATGCGGTTCGGCCATGACAAAGTCCGAAACCATGCGCCGCGCTTCGCGCACATAAACTTCCCGCGGCCAGTTACCATTGCCGGTGAATTCATCCTTGCACAGGCCCCAGCGCGACATTTCGGTGCGCGTCTCGGCCGGTACGCCAGGATCGTTTGCCATGAACCACAGCAGCCCCTGCTGATAGTCCACATGCTCCTGAATGATGGCAGCCCGTTCGGTGTCGGTTCCCTCGGGATAGCGGTAATTCATGCCGATATCATCGAAGGAGAAGGCACCGAAATTGTTGGTGTCGGTCTTGCCGTTGGGGATGCGATCGAATTTGCGGAAAAAGTCGCGATAGCCCGCATCCATATAGCGTTTGAGCAACGCATATTGGCGCGGATCATAATGGCGCGGCCTGGGAAAAGGCGTGCGGTTGGCTGGCACGTCGGTCAGGCACATGCGGAATGTATAGGCCTGTATGCGATGGTCGCCCGTGCCGTCCGGCGCGATCGGATCTGCCGTTACCCGCGGCAACAGGCCGCTGCCGGGCTTACCCGGGACGACATAGGGATCGACGTCCAGTGTGAATTGATGATTGGTCGTGTTGGCCATCTGGACGCCGTTCAACGTCTCGCCGTAGGTGGCATTTGCTTCGCGCCCGACCGCAAAGCCCACCCCTGCCCCCGCCATCAGATCGCCTTCATAGCTGGCATCAATGAAGACATGTCCGGCAAAACGACGACCAGTCCCGGAACGGAAGGCGACAACCCGACCGGCTTTCACCTCCACGGCCCCGTCCCGCCGATCGATCGGCTGGGATCGAACGACGGTAACACCGGCCTCCTTCAGCCAGGCCTCGTAAATCCCCTCAGCCACCTTGGGCTCGAACTGCCACATCGCATCGTCATTGACGAAATTCTCGGCGTTCTCCGGACGCCTGGCAAAGGTCCAGGCAGCCGGATCATCATAATGACGCTTCACCCGCCGATAAAATTCGAGCGAGAGGCCACCAATGGCGCGATGATTGCCGGTGTCGGACCAGCCCAGGCCATTGGTCGTCATGCCGCCGACATAGGCGTCGCGACAGACGAGCAGCACCGACCGGCCCAGCCGCCGTGCCTCGACCGCCGCAATGACGCCGGCCGAGGTGCAGCCATATATCACGATATCCGCCGGTGTTTGTGCAACCGTGCTGGCGTCGGCCGCGCCGGCCAGCAGAAGGGCCGCGGCGAGCATGGGGCGAAGCGCCTTGATCCTGCCAGCCATCAGAAAGTCGCCGCCACGCCGAAGAAGAAACGGCGGTCCTCTCGCAGCGAACTGAGCAGGCGCGCCGGATCCTGGAGATATTGCCGTTCGACGGACCGGGTGAGATTGATGGCCTCTGCCGTCAGGCGGACGGTCTTGGTGAGGTTGATCTGGGCCGAAGCGTCGAGTTGCCCCCTGGCCTGCATATAGGAGCTGCCGCCCGATGCGGCGCTGCCCTGCCCCTGCAGATATTTGCTGCGGTGGATATAGGCGACCCGGAAGGACAGCAATTCGTCCTCATAATAGCCGATGAGATTATAGCTATGCTTCGACAGGCCCGGCAATGGCAGGCCGCGTTGGGTCGCCTCGTCTACCAGCGGCGTCTTGCTGTCGACGAAGGTATAATTGGCCTGAATGCCGAGATTGTCGAAGGGCGCCGGCAGGAAACGCAGCGCGTGCTGATAGGCCAATTCGAATCCCTTGATGGTACCCGACTTGCCATTGACCGGCTGGGTAATCTGGAACAGGTCGTCCGGCCCCGTCGACAGGCCGGGCACGAATTCGGGCCGGGTCGTGTTGATGGTGAAGGAACTGACGTCCTTGTAGAAGCCGGCAAGCGTCAGCGCACTGGACGGTGCAAAATACCATTCGAGTGTCGCATCATATTGCGTTGCCTGGAACGGCCGCAGGGCGGGATTGCCACGCGATCCCTTGCGGGCGACGATGAATGGAATGAAGCTCACCCCGACATCGTTAAGACTGGGACGCGCGACCACCTTGGCAGCGGCAGCGCGGAACATGAGGCTGGGCGACAGCTCGAGCGAGAGGTTGGCGCTCGGCAACCAATAGTCGAAGCGCGATTTCGACGCGGTTGCCTGTGTGTCCGACAGATAGCCCGAGGATATGCGCTCGATACTGATATAGCGCACCCCCGCATTGCCGGTGATCGGTATCGATCCGACCTCGCTCTTGAAATTGGCCCGGACATAGAAGGCGAGCGTGTCCTGATCCACGTCGCGGATCGACACGCGGCCAAGCGGGATCGTATCGGCGCGAGGGATCGGCAGGCCAAATGCATCGCGTGCAACATCCTTGTCCACGGTCCCGGTCAGCAAGTCGCGTGGGAAATCGCCCGAGGCTCCAGGAAAGAAGCTGCTCATGCTATTGTCATAATTGAGCCCCGGCATCTCATCGACGGTGATGATGCCATCGCCATTCTTGTCACCAACGGCCAGCAGGCTTGCCGCGGAGGGGACGCTTTGTGGCGATTCCGAATAAAATTTGATCTTCTCGTAGCGCGAGCCAACCTGGATCGAGCTGAGCAAGCCCCAGTCGGTGCGGATGTCGAAATCGACACGGCCGTCATAGCCGCTGTTGTTGGTGATATTGTCGCCATCGAAGATCGATGCCAGCTGATATTGCGCCGGATCGTTACGGTCGAAATTGGTGTCGAGCGAAAGGTTGGGCACCGGGCCCCCCCCCGAGAAATCATAGCTCGCATTGGTGACATTGCCGGCACGCGGGACCACCACATAGGTGAAGGATGCGCCAGGGCCACCATCCGTGCCCTTGCCCTTGCTGTAGGAAGCGTCCGCCGACATCTTCACGACATCACCGTCATATTTGGTCGAGAAACCAAGATTGGTGGATCGGAACTCGGTCGGCTCGTCATAGATGAGCGGCCGCAGCGTCACGCCGGTGAAGGTGCCGCTGACGACGGTGCCATGTTCGTCAGCAACAGCATCGACGTCATTATTATTGAAGAGAATCTGGTAATTGGCGCTGTTGCGTTCCCGTTTCAGCCGCGAATAGGTGCCGTCGAGAATGATCTCCCAATTGTCGGCAGGACGAAACTGCAGCGAACTGTTGAGCGTCAGGCGCTGCTCCCGCCGATCATAGATGCGCGCCATGAAACGATTCGGCCGGAACAGGCCGGGGTCGTCGACGCCGTCACCATCGCCGTCGATGGCATCAGTACGGGTCCAGCCGCCGGAATCGAATGACTGTCCCTGGGTATGGGTGTTGGAATAGGCGATGCTGGCAAGGACGCCGAAGCGATCGTCGAAATTCTTCGAGATGAGGGCTGAGCCTCGGTAGCCAAGATGATCGGCCTGGTCGGTATAGGCACCCTGAAGCCGCCCGCTGATGACAAGGTCGTCAAGGTCGAGCGGACGCTTGGTCTTGAGGTTCACGGTGGCGCCAAGCGCCCCTTCGGGCATGTCGGCGGTGGGAGACTTCGAGACGACGATGCTGCCGATGATTTCCGGACTGATCGATTCTAGCGACGCACTGCCACCTGCACCCGGCCCCAGGAAGGTGCGGCCGTTGATTTCCAGGCGGTTCTGGGAAATGCCGCGGACGGTGAAGTTCGAGCCATCGCCTTCGCGCCGCGTGATCTGGACGCCGGTGATGCGGCTCATGGATTCAGCGACATTCTGGTCAGGCAGCTTGCCGATATCCTGCGCCGTGATGACATCGACGATGTTGCTGGCGCGGCGCTTCACATTGATCGACTGCTGCAACGAGCCGCGAATGCCGGTGACGATGATGTCCTGCGCCGCCTGATTGTCGGAAGAGACTATGTCATCTGGTGCAGCGCCCGCCGCTTCACTCCCCTGTGGATTGGGCTCACCGGCCGGCATCATGGTGAAAGCGGCTGCCGGGGTCGGACCGACCTTGCCTCGCTTGAGCACGATGGCGCTGCCGACCCTGACCATGACGAGATCCGTGCCTGCAAGCAGGCGCTGAAGCGCCTGCGACACATCCATTGCCCCTTTGATGCCGGAAATGGTGACACCCTCAGCTGTGGGGGCCGACACCAATATTTCGATACCCGCCTGTCTGGCAAAGAGCGGGATGCCGGTGCGCGCCGGTTGCGCGGGGATATCGAATCGCCGGACCTGGGCCGCCGCCTCTGCAGGCGAAGCCATGCTCCAGGCCAGGCTGGCTGAAGCCAACATAAAATAGGCGCGCGAAGCTCTCATACATCCTCCCCTGTCTGGCGCCCTGTTTTCTGGTGCGCTCTCGACCATCAAGAGACGGGCGGGTCGGTTTTCCGTCAGCTGCCTGCGATCTTTTTTCGCGAAAGGCGAATTTCCTCGGCTGTCATACTTACCGAAATATCGAGGGAAATGGCCAGGGTCCGCGCAAAACCTGCCGGATTATCGATCCGGAACAGGCCGACCAGCTTCTCATTGGCAAGGCTTGGGTCGGACAGCACCAATTGCTGCTTGTTGTAGCGATTGAACCGGGCAATGGCGTCAGACAATGTGTCCCCTTCGAGCGCGATTTCACCCGCTCGCCAGGCGAGCGACCTCTCTATCGCCTGCGGTGAATTGCCAGTGGCGGGAACCAGCGCGCCCCGCTCGAAGGTCGCAAAATCCCCGGCCCTGAGGATGGTCATGGCCCCTGCCCCGTTACGGGCCCAGGTTGCCACGATCCCCTCGGTCACGGCAATCTGCACGCCATTTTCGGTCCGACTGACGGAAAAGGCCGTGCCGATCGCCCTTGCCTGCGCAATGCCGGCATCGACGATGAAGGGACGCCGTCGGTCCTTTGCAACCTGAAACCAGGCCTGACCTCTTGCCAGCGTGACGCGTCGGCTTTCCTCGTCGAGGGCAACCCGCAGGTCGCTACCACTGTCGATCGTTGCGACCGAACCATCTTCGAGCGGAAGACGCCGAATTTCACCGCGCTCGGTCGCGATATGCTCCCCCGTCCAGCGCGAAAACCCGACCATGCCCGCGATCGCCGCCGCCATGGCACCACCGACCCCGGCCGCCATCCATCGACGCCGCGTCCAATGGGAGCCGTGCTCCGGCCCGGCGTCGGCAACAAGCGCTTCCTCCGCCAGGGCCAGGGCAGCCTGCGCACGCAGCAGCGCCCCGGCATGGAGCCGGTCCTGTGCGAGCCATGCGTCAAGAGCGGCCTGTTGATGCGCATCCAAGGGATGGCGCATGGCCCAGTTGGCAGCTGCCTCGTCAATGCTTTCGCGCACGGACACCTCCGCTGCTCGAAGGCTGTTCCTGTTCGGGCTCGGTCAATGTGCGAAGAATGGTTCTCAAGCCGCGGCTCGCCTCATTCTCGACAATGGTTTCGCTGATGCCCAGCGTCTGGGCAATCATCTTCTGGCTCAAGCCCTCGACCCTGCGCATGATGAAGATCCGGCGGGCACGGTCGGACAGCTGTGCCAGCGCCGCCTGTACCCTGGCCAATTCCTGGCGTCCCTGCGCGAAGCGCTCGGGCGTCAGAGGATCACCTTCCTCTTCCCAACCATCAATGCCGGACGCAGTCTCGATGCGAACCACCCGCGCCCGCTCCACCTGTCGTTGCAATATGTGTCGCGCCATCGTGAAAAGATAGGCGCGCGGCACGGCAACATGCGCGACATCGGGCAGCTGGGCCAGACGGCAATAGCATTCCTGCACGATATCCTCCACATCGGCCGCCGCAAGCACACGCCGCCGCAACCAGCTCCGCAGGTCACGTTCATGGGGCAGAATTTCCCGTGCTACCCATCTGGCAAGCGCGTCGCGTTCCGTAGTTTCTCTCCTCTCTCGTTGCCAAGAGCCATGGAAGAGGCATTTCCGTCACGGTTAAAGCAATTTTGTGGCGGAGAAACAGATACGCGCCGATAGGTGCACATACTCGAACAATCTCCGCAAAAACTGACTGACTATCCCGATCCTTCGCTGCCACCCGATGGGATTTTTTCGCTTCTTTCAGCGGATTGTAGGTTCCAAGCGCTCATGTGAGATCAATGAATTGCAAAGGGAGATGATAATCCGATAAATTGCGGTAACTATCGGACATATCCCAATTGCCGTACTCTGGAAGCATGATCCATTAGGGCCGTGTCGAAGATGATTATTCCCGGTGACATGATGCAGACTGACCTGCCCCCCGAAAGATCCCTCATTCTGATGTAGAGTCTGTCCACGAGAAGGAGCAGACGCATGAGGAAGCGCCGTTTTACTGAGGCGCAGATCATCGGGATGATCAAGGAGCAGGAGTCCGGGCTACCGACGGTCGAGATTTGTCGGAAGCATGGGCTGAGCACGGCGACGTTTTACAAGCTGAAGGGCAAGTACGGCGGGATGGAAGTGTCCGATGCCCGCCGGCTCCGCCAGCTTGAGGAGGAGAACGGCAAGCTCAAGCGATTGCTGGCCGACAGCATGCTCGACAATGTGATCCTGAAGGATCTGTTGGGAAAAGTCTGACGACACCAGGTTTGCGGCGAGACGCGGTGCTCAAGGTGCTGGGGCTCTATCCGATTTCCCAGCGCCGGGCCTGCGTCCTGATCGGTGTCGATCCCAAAATGGTCCGGCGCGAACGCCCGCCGGACCACGGAGCCATCCGGACTGCGATGCGTGAGGTCGCAGGCCAGCGCCGTCGCTTTGGCTATCGCCGGATCGGCATCATGCTGGAACGCCAGGGGATGACTATGAACCACAAGAAGCTCTACCGGCTGTAACGTGAGGAAGGATTGTCGGTTCGCCGCCGTCGTGGGCGCAAACGGGCGCGTGGCAGCCGCACACCGATGCCCGTGCCGCTGGTTCCGGGTTCGCGCTGGTCGATGGACTTTGTCTCCGACACGTTCGGTGCCTCACGCAAGTTCAGGATCTTGGCCATCAATGATGATTGCTGCCGGGAGAACCTGTGCCTGGTAGGTGAGCTGCAGCGACGGCGGCTGATCCCTTAACTGCTACATGTCCAGGAAGCGTTCTACACTCAGCTTTCTACTGCCCTGAGGGGCGGAATTTCGGTGAGC
Source organism: Sphingobium sp. MP9-4 (assembly GCF_005281675.1). Taxonomy (NCBI): domain Bacteria; kingdom Pseudomonadati; phylum Pseudomonadota; class Alphaproteobacteria; order Sphingomonadales; family Sphingobiaceae; genus Sphingobium; species Sphingobium sp. MP9-4. The sequence goes on from NZ_LUFI01000072.1 coordinate 11,605, forward strand.
TAGCGTTGATCATGGTTCAATGATGCAATTGCGAATCGCATATCGAACAAGGTCTGCCACATTTCGTAAGTCGAGGCGTTTCATCGCTTCCAGGCGATGTGCCTCCACGGTTTTGACGCTCATGCCCAAAACTTCAGCGATTTCCGTGTTTCGCCGCCCTTCAGCGATCTGCTGAACAATCTGACGCTGTCGTGGGGTAAGCCGCCGCAGCGGGATTACGCTTTCGTCCAGCACGCGCTCGACCAGGAACTCGCTCGCTTCTCCTGAAAAGAAGGGTTCGCCTTTGAGGGCATGGTCCATCGCCTGCTGCCAAACCGACGGCCCTTCAATTTTTGAGAAATACGCTTTGCAGCCTGCACTCAGGGCGCTGGCAATTGTGGTTTTGCTACGCTGCAGAGTGAACATCGCGATGTAGATGGAGGGAGTAACCTGTCTCAATTGCGTTGCGTAGTGCAGCTCATTCTTCAAAGGGGGAGGGCAATCAAGAATAGCGATGTCGGGGGCGTAATCGCGCGCCATAGCAACACCATGTACGCAATCTACTCCTTCTTCGACAACTTCGAAGCGGGAATCTTTCCGCAGAAGCCGGCACAGGACGTTTCGCATCTCTATGCTATCGTCGATCACCAATATCTTAGCGCGGTCAATCATCGTGACGAACTCTCCCAGGCGGGCCCAATCGATTGCCCTCGAACGGCCGCCATGCTCTGGATGGTAAATTCGCTTTAGACTCGCTGCAATCTCCTAAAATCACAGCGGACTGAGCATTTTTCTTCCCTGCTCTCCGTCCTTGATACTGAAGCTAAGATTGAAATCGGCGTCTACCGCCGACCCAAATTATACCTTCAGAGACAGAGTTCGGCTCCTCAGGCGCAGATCTTCCGTTTTTCCAGCGGCTCGCGACCAACTTCCCTCAGGTCGAGCGCTCATTTCTAGCGTGATGGTCCCTTGGATAGGGTAATGCGTACCGTGATCAAGTCGCCTTCGGCCAGCTTTTCTGCTTTTCTCACGCTCGCCTTGATGGGTAGCATGTAGCCTTGGCGGGCCTTGCTCGGAAAAACCGATGTGCGCCAACAAGTTTTGCTGATGGCAGCCTCTACATAGACTGATCCCCAAGCCGCTGAGTGACCAGACGATGCTACACGGATGGCTTCCGCGACGTAGCCGTCGATCGTCAGAAATGACGGCTGGCCATCCTTGCCTTCCCCGCGCCACAACCAGATCGGACCGGCATGCTCTCAAACTGTTTCGTCGGGTGAGACGTCTCCGCCCAGTTCCTCGCGCAGGAAGCGGATCAGCTCAGGGTCTGTTGGGCCATCGTTCGTTTGCGCCACTCGATCATTGGCTGTGCGCTCGTTTGATGCAACCCGATCTTGCGCTATCGTTTCGTCTAAACCAGTAGGCACTATCGGCGCGCTCCTCGCGCGACTGGACGACTTCGAGGTCGGCGCCAACGTGCGGGTCACCCTCCAGCGGGGGCAAGCTACGCGCGAGGTCAAGATCGCGCTTCAGCCGGACGAGCAGCTGCCACCAGACGCGCGCTATCGGAAATCCTCCCGCGATTCGCAGGTGCCGTGACGTTTCATGCGTTTCGAGAAAGGGTCAGGCATCGATCGGCTGGAGGACTTCTCCCGTTTCATCGATCAGGAATGAGCCATCGGTGCGGCGCGTGACGGCAAGACCACTATCCAGGATGAAATCGATTTCCTCGCCCCTTTCCATCTGGACGATAGTGTGTCGCCGGCCACTCTCGCCAGCTGCAGGCAGCCGTTTCGTTACGCGCCAGTGCATCGCCAGGTTCCTTGGCCTGTCCCATAGATTGTTGCTGACAGAGAAAGGAGCCCCGGCGGCTGGCTCGAGGCTCCCCTGTCCATCCTCGCGAGCTTCCGCGAACGGGGCGGACGACCATGGAACGCAGATGGGCGCCATCGGGTTTCCGGCAAAAGCTCGCTGCCGGTAAGCGGCGGGCACTTGCGCGGATCGTCCGCATCGGACTCTCGCTCAAGCGGCTTCGCGCTCTTCCGCGTGACCCGAGCAGGCCGCCATCTGGTCCTTGACCGCCAGCTTCAGTTTCTTGAGCCGGCCGATCAGGAAATGGCGCGGATGGAGACGCTTCTCCTCTTCGCGGATTTCGGCTTCGAGACGCGCATGTTCGCGCTCGAGGTAGCGCAGATAGTGGTCGTTCATCGTCGAGTTCCTCATGTTCGATGATGGGGCCCGGCCGCAGCCGGGCCCTTCGTCTGTCAGTACTCCATTTCCGGCATCGTGGCCCTGGCGCCCTTGTCATCCTTGGGCGCTTCGGCGACGAGCGCCTCGGTCGTGATCAGCAGCGAGGCCACCGAAGCTGCGTCTTGGAGCGCGGTGCGGACCACCTTGGCGGGATCGATCACGCCGGAGCCAACCAGATCTTCATATTGGCCGGTGGCGGCGTTAAAGCCCCAGTTGTAGTCTTCGCTCTCCAGAAGTTTGCCGACGATGAATGCACCATCCTCGCCGGCGTTGTCAGCAATCTGCCGTGCCGGCGCGCGCAGCGCCCGGCGGACAATGTCGATACCTGACTGCTGGTCGTCGTTCGCGGCCTTGATGCCCTCGAGCGCCTTGAGCGCGCGCAGGAGCGCAATGCCGCCGCCCGGCAGGATGCCCTCCTCGACCGCGGCGCGGGTGGCGTGGAGCGCGTCGTCGACGCGGTCCTTCTTCTCCTTGACCTCGACCTCGGTTGCGCCGCCGACGCGGATCACCGCGACGCCGCCGGCGAGCTTGGCCACGCGCTCCTGAAGCTTCTCGCGGTCGTAGTCGCTGGTCGTTGTCTCGATCTGCGCCCTGATCTGCGTGACGCGAGCGTCGATGTCCGAACGCGCGCCGGCGCCATCGACGACGGTGGTGTTGTCCTTATCGATGATGACCTTCTTGGCGCGGCCGAGCATGGCGATCGTGACGTTCTCGAGCTTGGTGCCGAGTTCCTCGCTGACGACGTTGCCGGCCGTGAGTACCGCGATGTCTTCCAGCATCGCCTTGCGGCGATCGCCGAAGCCCGGCGCCTTGACCGCCGCGACCTTGAGGCCGCCGCGCAGCTTGTTGACGACGAGCGTCGCCAGCGCTTCGCCCTCGACATCCTCGGCGATGATCAGAAGCGGCCGGCCCGACTGCACCACCTGCTCGAGCAGCGGGATCAGCGCCTGGAGGTTCGACAGCTTCTTCTCGTGGATAAGGATGTAGGGATCCTCAAGCTCGACCTTGAGCTTCTCGGCGTTGGTTACGAAATAGGGCGAGAGATAGCCGCGGTCGAACTGCATGCCCTCGACGGTCTCGAGCTCGGTCGCAAGGCTCTTGGCTTCCTCGACGGTGATCACGCCCTCGTTGCCGACCTTCTCCATCGCCTCGGCGAGAATGCGGCCGACTTCCTCGTCGCCGTTCGCGGAGATGGTCGCGACCTGGGCGATCTCGCTATTGGCGCGGACCTTGCGCGCATGGGCTTCAAGGTCCTTGACCACGGCGCCGACGGCGAGGTCGATGCCGCGCTTGAGGTCCATCGGGTTCATACCTGCCGAGACAGCCTTGGAACCCTCGCGCACGATCGCCTGGGCGAGCACGGTCGCGGTGGTGGTGCCGTCGCCGGCCTTGTCGTTCTGCTTCGACGCGACCTCGCGCAGCATCTGCGCGCCCATGTTCTCGAACTTGTCCTTGAGTTCGATCTCCTTGGCGACGGTAACGCCGTCCTTCGTGATGCGCGGCGCGCCAAACGACTTCTCGATGACCACGTTGCGGCCCTTCGGACCCAGGGTCACCTTCACTGCGTTGGCAAGCGTATCCACGCCGCGCAGCATGCGATCACGCGCGTCCGACGCAAACTTCACTTCCTTGGCAGCCATTGCCTCGTCTCCTTTCTTCGAATTCATTCCTGGGTGTTGAGGGGACAGGCCAGCCTCACGCCGCCTGCTTGAGCTCTGCCTTGGGCTCGATCACGCCGAGGATATCGTTCTCCTTCATGATGAGCAGATCCTCGCCATCGATCTTGACCTCGGTCCCCGACCATTTGCCGAAAAGGACGCGGTCGCCGGCCTGGACTGATAGCTCGACGAGCTTTCCGGCTTCGTCGCGCGCTCCCGGACCAACGGTGACGACTTCGCCTTCCTGCGGCTTTTCCTTGGCGGTGTCGGGGATGATGATGCCGCCCGAGGTCATCTCCTCGGCTTCGATGCGGCGGACGACCACACGGTCGTGCAAGGGGCGGAAATGCATGCATAACCTCCAGATGCAAAACTGAGATGTGATAGGCCCGGCGTTCATTCGAACGTCAGGTGACGCGGAATTAGGAAAGCTCATTTTTTGCGTCAAGATGGTGCGCGAAAATTTTTGGCACTCGCAGGCATCGAGTGCCAGGTGCCGACTTATCGAGTTGTTGTTGGGTCAATTTCCCTCTTGACGCGAATCGCCGGCGTTCCAAAATTTGCCGAGTGGGCGCTGCGCCCGCAGATGAGAAAGGAGCGACACCAAAGGAAGGAGGCAGAGCCATGTCGCAGCCATTTTCCCGCTATCTTCATCCCTTCGACGTTGCGCACAATCCGAGCCTGGAGCCCGAAGTGAAGCGCGCCATTCTGGCATCCTGGGCGTCCGACCGTTCCGCGGTGCGCGACCATCCCGGCCTGCGCAAGCCGCCCGGCGCCAGGCGCGCGGTGCCGATCGATGACATCCTTGCCGCCATGCATGCGATCGACAAGCCCGCGGAAGGTCCCCGCGCTTCGCCATGAGCCGCCGGGATTTTATCGTGCAGCTAAAGGGCCATCGGCTGACGACGGCACAAATCCACTACTACCGTCCCGATGCGCCCTCGCTGCTGCAGTTGTTCGTTTGGCAGGAGTACGATCTCGCGCCCGACTTTCCAAGGCTGTTCGCGTTTCTCGAGCATTGGCGACGCGAGATCGAGGCCCCGCTCCACTCGATGTGCATTTCCCATGAGGGGATGATCCGCCCTACCGAGTGGCGCGCGGTCGATGGCGTCATCGATATCCGGTGACGCGCAGTCTGCTCAAGGGGTGGCGCAAGCCGAAGCCGGACGACGTGCCGGTACGCCTGCCCTTCAGCCACATCATGGAATTCGCGATGGCGCTCCTGTCGATCTCGCCGCACGAGCTGCGAGCGCTGGGCTTGACCTTCGCCCATCGCAAGAGACTTCTCGATCACATGCTGGCTTGTGGCCGTGCAGCCGAAGGCATCGAGCCGAACAAACTGACCACCAAGCAGATCGAGCTGCGCTTGCCGAAGGGGGACCTTGCCCGCTTGCGCATTTCGCGGTGCGCGAACTGCCCAAGGCGGCGAGCAACGCGGCGGTTATCGACCGGGTGCTCACCGCCCTCGACGAGGCATGGCATCGACACGAGCGTCCATCGCACGCTGCATGCTCTGGCGAGCAGTCCTCGCCCACCTGAAGTGCGCCTCTACCTATGCAGATTTGCGATCAACCTCCTCATTGGCGGCCATGCTGGCGCAAGGGAAATTGCCGCAGCACAGAGCATGCGGGCCGGTGGGCCAGCAGCAAAGCACGGGCCCCAAGGCATCGGGGATAGCAAGACGGATTTGGCCTAGCGACGGCTCCGTCCGGCATTCGAAGTCAAGACCCTGCCTTTGGCAATATCGCTCGGCCGAGGCGCGGTCAGGAAAGCGCAGCTCGATCGTCGCGAGGGGATCGCCTCCGCCGGTCCAACCCGTCAGCGGGTCGGCAACCGGGCCCCAGCGCGGCGCAAACCTGACCCGCCATCGATTTTGGCGGCGTCGGCCGCCACTTGTCGCTAAGGCCAGCGGCTCGATGATCGCCTGAGCACCGAGCGGGAACGAGGTCGCACCCGCCAGGGCAACCGCCTGGTTGTCGTTAGCCGAAGGCCCGGACTCGAAAGTCCGGGCCCTGCCGTCAGCGGGCGCAGCCATTGACGGGAACCCGGCGGATGTGCTGCTCCGCCGCCTCTGTCCTCGGCAGCGTGACCGTCAGCACGCCGTTTTTGAAGGTGGCTGCGACCTTGTCGCGTTCGATGCCCCTAGGCAGGCCGATGCGGCGCTCGAAGCGGCCATAGCTGCGCTCCGAGTAGCCGCGATCCTTGTCCTCGACTTCGGACTTCTTTTCGCCACGCAAGGTCAAGGCGCCGTCCTCGACGAAGATCTCCACGTCCTTCTCGTCGAGGCCCGGCAGTTCCGCCGTTACCCGAATCTCCTTGTCGGTCTCGCCCAGCTCAAGGTGCGGCCATCCTGACATGCGGTCGAAGCCGGCGAAGGCGGGCATGCCGAAGTTGCGAAAGACATCGTCGAAGAGACGGTTCACGTCGCGGTGAAGCAACTGAAGCGGATGGGTTTCCCTTTCCCGCTCGGCGCTGACCGGAACGGGCAGCCGGTTTTCCTGCCGGCTCCAGGGAATGAGATCACGAATAGCCATGATGACATCTCCTTTTCTGGCTGGATGAAAGGCTGAACCTGCCGGACGCCGCGTGCGGGGGGTATCGGAAGGCGGCGCCGGCAGGCCGATGGGCGCGGGATCAGGCCGGCTCGGCCGCCTTTTCCTTCACTTCGCCCAGTCGCTTGTCGTTGGAAGCGGCGCCGAAGATCTCGATGCGGCGCGGCTTCATCGCCTCGGGCACGACACGAGTCAGCTCGATCGACAGGAGGCCGTGCTCGAAGTTCGCATTCCCGACCTCGATGAAATCGGCAAGCTGGAAGCGCCGCTCGAACGCCCGGGCCGCGATACCGCGATGCAGGTATTCGCCCTTGTCGGCGTCATCGGCACGCTTGCCGGTGACCGAGAGCAGGTTCTGGTGCGCGACGATCTCGATATCCTCGGGCTTGAAGCCGGCGACCGCGATGGTGACGCGGAAATTGTCGTCGTCGATCCTCTGGATGTCGAAGGGCGGATAGCCATCTTCCTCCCGCGCACCCGCTTCGAGCAGGTTGAACAAACGATCGAAGCCGACCGTCGAACGGCGATAGGGCGTAAAGTCAAAGTTCGGTCTCATCTCCAAATCCTCCAAATGAAGCAATTCGGGCATGAGATGCGCCAGTAACCAAGAGCCGGCGCTCTCATGTGTCCAACCGGACCCGGTTTGGCGTCCGGTACCCGTGAGCTAATTTTGGTCGCGCGGCTTTCAAGATAGTGCGGCCAAAAAATTTTTGCGGCGCGCGCAGATTTGCTCAGGCGCTGTGCTCAGCCGGGGAACCGAACGCCAGCAAGACCAATTTACCGGGCGATTTCAATCCAAATAGAGGTAATGTGTTCTCATGAGGTACCGACTGCTGCGCGATGACGACCGCTCGGTGGCGACGACGAGCGAGGATCTCGAGGGCGAACTGGCCGCGACGACGTGGGCTCGCGCATGGCTCGAAGACCATGCCGATCACGATCGCTACCGGCTCGAGCCTATGGGCGGTTCGCGGCCCATGCTGATGATTCGAACGGTCGCCGGACATGGTACGCTATTCCGATTGCTGCAGAGACGGAACGCACCTGAGCTTGCCGAACGACGCGCAAATTTCGCGTCAGGACGCGGGACCACCCTCTTCGTAGATCGGGCCGAGCGCTAGCCAGCGTCCGCTGCGCGAGCGCTCGATTGGTGTGCCGCACCAGTCGCACAGCGCCGAAAGGTCGCCGCCCCGCTTGCGCCGGCTGACCGAGATTATCGGCGGCCGGTGCCGTCCGATGAGACAGAACAGCAACCGCGCGTCGATCATGCTGGCATTGCCTCGTCATGCCGCGATCTCGCTTGATGCCATTACCGATCACTGCCGCTTTCCTGTCGCCCAATAAAGATGGCAGGGCGGGATGTTCCTCCATTCGTAGCTTTCGCGCAGGCTCGCGAAATGACGCCTCAGCAGCGGACGGATGGCGGTGCGCATCTGGTAGGCCGCCAGCGTGCCGCACGGCGACATGGCCCGCACCGTCTCGCGCATGATCGCCTCGGCGTCGCCCGGCTCGAGCGTCGAGAAGGGCAAGCCCGTTAAAATACAGTCGGCCTCGCCCAGTCCATGCTCGGCAAGGTGGCGATTGACGTCCTGCGCCGTTCCTTGAACGACGATGAGCCGGCGATCGTCGCAGCGCTGCCGCAAAGTTTTGACGAATCTTTCGCCGGTCTCAATCGCCAGAAGAACGGCATCGCGCCGCATGCGCTCCAGCGCTTCGAAGGTAAAACGCCCCGTGCCCGGACCATATTCGACCAGAATGCTGATGCGCTGCCAGTCGAGCGGGGCGAGCATGCGGCGAACCATGCGCGCGCTCGCCGGGACGGCCGAGCCGACCATGCCGGGATTGCGCACAAACTCCGAGACTGCCACCCAAGCTGAATCCTGCGCCATCGCTCTCTCCTTGCAACCGTGACAACGATACTCGCGGCCAGTGGTTCGCGGGGAGGAAGCAGTACCTCGAACTGCGCCGGTGGCGATGATGGTCGTGCTCATCCTGTTCGGCGATTCGCTGGTCCATGGCCTCCTCTCGCCGCTCGGCTCGGCCTAATGGGCGGCGGCCATTGCTATCATCATAATCGAGCGATTGCCCGCCGGGCTGATCGGCATGACCGCTTTCAGGGCGGCGCGGCACGAGAAGTCGATGCTGACCTTTTTCGGCCTCCTAGTGTCGGATCGTTTTACTATATAGCTTATGGGGTCGACGACGGTCCGTTTGCCGGTTGCCACCGGCTGCGAACCCCTGCGGATTGTCGGCCCCTTGTCATCCTGCCGGCCAAACGATCGATGAATATCGGGTTCTGACAAGAGCTGTCCTCCGATCCATCGCTTGCGAACGGCAGCAAAGTCCCAGTCTCGGCCATAACCGGACCGACAGCTCGTAGGCGCGACACTTTTCCAATTGAACGGCATGCATGGGCGCGTTGCCGCCTTTCAGCATGAGGCTTCTACAGGTTAGTGAATGGCCGCTTTGCTGGTTCGGTTTCTCCGAAGCCGAAATTCGGGAAAGTCCCATTTGCCGTCATCACAGCCGGCGTTGCCATCAATTGATATCCTAAATCAATTTGTCGAGCGTGATCGGCAAATCACGCACGCGTTTCCCAGTCGCATTGTAGATCGCGTTGGCGACCGCCGCCCCCGTACCGGTGATGCCAATTTCGCCGACGCCGCGCGCGCCCATGGGTGTGTGGGGATCGGGTATGTCGGTCCAGATGACATCGATTTCGGGAACGTCCATATGCACGGGCATATGATATTCAGCGAGGCTGGGGTTCATGATCCGTCCGCTCCGCTCGTCGAACTGTGCTTCTTCCATCAGCGCGAGGCCCAGGCCCATGATGATGCCCCCCCTGAACTGACTCGCCGCCGTCTTGGGATTGAGGATGCGGCCGCAGTCGAACGATCCCAGGAAGCGAGATATGCACGGTTCACCCGTAATCATGTTGACCCGCACTTCGCAGAACATGGCGCCGTGGCTGTGCATCGACCAGTGCATGGTCTCGAGCGGCATGGGCGGCTCGGCTTCGATGACGACGGCGTCGCGCTGGGCGCGCGAGAGGATCGACGTGTAGCTTTCATACCGCGATGGATCGTCCAGGCTGGCTAGGCCGCCATCCCGACTTCCCACCTCTGCCTGTTTCAGCCCAGCCAAAGGCGAGTCATTTCCTGCCAGAGCCAGCAGTTGCGCAACCAGCTTATTGTAGGCCGCAATCACCGAGGCGCCGATCGATGCAGTCTGCTGCGATCCGCCTGCAAGGACCAGCCCAGGCAAGGTTGAGTCGCCATAGTTGAATTGGACGTGTGACATCGGCAGGCCCAGTCGTTCAGCTGCCACCTGTGTCTGCGCCGTAGCCGTACCCATGCCCATTTCGTGCGCGGCGATGTCGATCGTCGCATGGCCGGCGCGAGACAGGGTGATGCGGGCTGCGCCGCCGGGCATCCGGTAATAGGGATAGGTAGCGGTGGCGCATCCCATGCCGATCAGCCATTCGCCTTCCTGGTGCATGCGCGGCAGAGGGTTGCGTGCGCTCCACCCGAAGCGCTCGGCCCCGTCGCGCCATGCCTGATCAATATGCCGCGCTGAAAAGGGCAGACCGGATATCGGGTCCTTCTCCGGCTCGTTGCGCAAGCGGAGCTCGATGGGATCGATACCGAGCTTCTCGGCCAGTTCGTCCATCGCGCATTCAAGCGCGAAGGTGCCCACCGCTTCGCCCGGCGCGCGCATGAATGTGTTACTGGTCATGTCGATCTCGACATGCTGGACGTCCAGCAGGATATTCTCCGCGGCGTATGCGCTGCGCGTCGGGAGGATGAATGGTTCGGGCATGACATTGTGCGATGTCTTGGCCGTCACACCGCGATGGATGAGTGCGGTGAGCTTGCCCTCGGCGGTCGCGCCCAGAGCAACCTGCTGCTCGGTCGGCGAACGACCACCAACCGTGCGGTAGACACCTTCTCGGGTCAGCATCAATCGGACAGGTCGCTCGACAAGCTTCGCGGCTGCGGCCGCAATGATCTGATGCTGCCACAGCGTCTTACTGCCGAAACCGCCGCCGACATAAGGCGATGTGATGACGACCTTGTCCGCGGGTAGATCTAACACCTGCCCCAGCGTCCAGGCCGAATGCGCGACAGCCTGCTGCGCGTCATGGATGCGGAGTGTGTCGCCCTCCCACGAAAGCGTGACGGCATGAAGTTCGATAGGATTATGATTGTGGCGCGGCGTCGAATAGGCCGCGTCGATCTTGACGGCGGCCTTTTCGAACGCTGCCTGCGCATCGCCCACCTCGTCATGCAGCGGCTGGCCCATGAACTGCGATTGGGTGGTACCCCTGGCGATCGCCGCGTGGAAGTCGGTCTCCGCCGGCTCGGCCGCATAGGCCACATCGATCAGGCCAGCGGCATGGTCCGCTTGCTCCTGCGTGTCAGCAAGTATGATGGCGATAGGCTGACCGTTCCAGTAGATCTTCTCATCCTGCAGGACGGGAATGCTGTCGCCCGCAGCGGCCTTGGGATCACTCATGAACAGGGGGGCAGGCTTTAGTCTTGGCGCGTTACGATAGGTCATCACGAGCAGGACGCCGGGCGCGCTCTCAGCCCTTTCGACATTGAGCGAGGTGATGCGGCCTTTCGCGATCCTGCTGTAGACGATGGCGGCATAGACCATGTTTTCCAGAGGAAACTCCGCCGCAAAAGGAGCAGCCCCCGTCACCTTGAGTGGCCCGTCGATGCGCGAGACGGGCTTGCCGACATGACCATGCTGGTGACGGATGAGCGGATCGGGTTCGCCTCCCGGCATCCAACTATCTGGCGCGAGCGCCACTACCTTCGCCATCGCGCCCTGCATCAGGCCTTGCGCCAACGCCTTGCCGCTATCGATCAGGCTCATGCCATGTCCTCCATCAACTGCGTGAGTACAGCGACCATCGTCCGCTGCGCGAGCGCGACCTTGAAGCCATTGTCCCGGAGCGGCCGGGCATGGGACAGTTCTTCCGAGGCTGCCTTGATGAAGGCATCCACCGTTGCAGGTGATCCACGCAAAAGCGCTTCCGCTCTGGCTGCACGCCACGGCTTATGGGCAACGCCGCCGAGCGCCAGCCGGACGTCCCGCACATGCCCCTGTTCCACATCGAGGACGGCCGCGACGGACACCAGCGCGAACGCATAGCTCGCCCGATCACGGACCTTGCGGTAGGTTGAGCGCGCAGTGGATGGCACGGCTGGCAGTTCGATTGCGGTGATGAGTTCGCCCTGCTGCAGATTGGTGTCGATATCGGGTCGCTCGCCGGGCAAGCGATGAATGTCAGCGAACGCAATCCTTCTTTCGCCGTCGGGTCCTCGCACATGCACAGCGGCGTCTAGCGCAGCCAAGGCCACGCACATGTCCGATGGATGGGTGGCGATACAATGATCGGACGCGCCAAGAATCGCATGATTTCTGGTGAAGCCGCCAATCGCATCGCAGCCGCTTCCTGGGATGCGCTTGTTACATTGCGTGCCATCCTGGTCGTAGAAATAGAGGCACCGGGTGCGCTGCAGGATGTTGCCGGCGACGGTCGCCATATTGCGGATCTGCGCGCTGGCTCCGGCGACGATCGCGCGGGAAAGAAGGGGATATCGTTCGCGGATGGCGCGATGTTCGGCCACCGCAGTGTTGCGCGCCGCAGCGCCGATCAGCATGCCGCCATCGGATTGCTCGACTATGCCCGTGTCGAGACCTGTCACATCGATCAAGGTCGATGGACGCTCGATATTTTCCCGCATGAGATCGACGAGGTTTGTTCCTCCGCCAAGATAGCGGACACCGTTACCGGCCTGTCGCAGCGCCTCGTCGGCGTTGGCGGCGCGATGATAGGTAAAGGGGATCATTCGGTGACCTCCGCAAACGTCTCGAGGATCGCATCGACGATGCCATTATGCGCGCCGCAGCGGCACAGGTTGCCGCTCATCCGCTCACGAACCTCGTCGCGCGTCATCCCTATGCTGTCGGTGTCGAGCGCGTGCGTTACGTGACTGGGAACGCCGCGTTGCAGTTCGGCGGCCATCCCGACTGCAGAGCATATCTGTCCCGGCGTGCAATAGCCGCATTGGAAACCGTCATGCTCGACAAAGGCCTGCTGAAGCGGGTGCAGATTGTCGGCCGTTCCCAAGCCTTCGATCGTGATGATCTCCTGCCCCTGATATTGAACGGCGAGCGCGAGACAGGAGAGGATCCGCTCCCCATTTGCCAGCACGGTGCAGGCGCCACATGCTCCTTGATTGCAGCCTTTCTTCGATCCGGTGAAGCCCTGATTCTCCCGCAGAAAGTCGAGGAGGGAAACACGAGGGTCTCCAGGACACTCGGCCAAGGCGCCATTTACAAGGATGCTCATCCATCACTCCCCATAGTCGGGTGCGTAAACGATGTAGAAATGCGCGGATCGAGGTTTCGGGCCCATCGACAGCATTTTCCAGATGCGATTGCCGATCGGGCTCTCATCAATCAGTCTGGAAACTACCGCCCGCATAAGCGATGATCGACATGGTGGTGCCACCTTTCTGGAAGCAGAAATGCGCGGTGGCACGTCAGGAATTCAGGGCGATAGTTGACAGACCGACCAGCGGGATAGGTTCAGACCTTTGTGTCCGACTTGCCTAAGCTCGAGAGCCGTAGCCTTCCAAATGGATCCAGAATCGAATTGCTGGATCATGCGTGGAGACGCGCTAATGGTGCGTCCATGCGCAAACTCATTCTACCTCTAATCCTTCTCTCGATCACCTCGCCGGCTTTTGCCTGGGGGCCCATCGGCCACCGCGTCACCGGTGCCATTGCCGACCGGAACCTGAGCGGCGTGGCCCGCGCCAATGTCCAGCTTCTCCTGGGGGACGAAGATCTGGCACAGGCGGCGACCTGGCCGGACGACATGAAATCCGACCCCGCCGATTTCTGGCAGAAGCAGGCCAGCCCATGGCATTATGTGACCGTGCGCGAGGGCGACGCCTATACGAGCGCCGACGCGCCGCCCGAAGGCGACGCGATGAGCGCGCTTGCCCGCTTCACCGCGACGCTGCGTGATCCTGCGGCCTCAATGGACGACAAGCGCCTGGCCCTGCGCTTTGTCGTCCATATTATCGGCGACCTGCATCAGCCACTTCATGCCGGCGGCGGCAACGACCGGGGTGGCAATGACATGAAGGTGAGCTGGTTCGGTCGCTCGACCAATCTCCATTCGGTCTGGGACAGCGCGATGATCGAGCAGCGATCGCTATCCTATTCCGAACTTGCCGACTGGCTGGCCCGATCGATCACGCCGCGCGAGATCATTGCCT
>NZ_LUFI01000073.1:0-25074 GCF_005281675.1 Sphingobium sp. MP9-4
AACCGCTTCCTCGCCGAGCACAACCAGCAGCCCAAGCCCTTCACCTGGGCCGCCGATCCCGACAAAATCATCGCCGCCGTCAAGCGCGGGCACCAAGCGTTAGATTCCATCCACTAGTGTCGCGCTCGCTCAGGATACAACAGCCGAGCAGCCCAAAGATGAGCAGGCGTCGACCGGTATCGAAGATATCGTTGTCACTGCGACCCGCCGCGAAGCAAGATTGCAGCAGGTGCCCGTGGCCGTCACAGCGCTGGGCGGAGATGCCCTGCAATCGGCCGACGTCTCAACAGTAAGGACGCTGACCCAGCTGGTGCCTGGCTTTGTAGGCAGCCGCAACATGGGTGTCTTCCAGCCCGTGGTTCGCGGTGTCGGCTCAACCGGCATCTCGATTGGCGACGAACCCAATATCGCCACCTACATCGACGGTGTCTATCAGCCCGAATCTGCCGCAAACTGAATCGATCTGGTCGAGGTCGAGCCGGTTGAGGTGCTGCGCGGTCCGCAAGGCACCACTTTTGGTCGCAATGCGACGGGCGGGCTGATCAATGTGATCACGCCGGACCCCAGCTTCGATTTCCGGGGCAAGGCTTCCTTGCGGGTCGGTCGGATGCGGCGCGAAGCGGGCGACTATGACGCGCGGCTCTATGTGACCGGCCCGATCAGCGAAAAGGCCGCGATCGATCTATCTGGCCTCTTCCGCAAGAACGATGGCTATATTGACGATCTGGTGCGTGGTGGAACGCTTGGCGATCAGCGGGTCATCGACCTGCGCAGCAAGGTTCTGTTCAAGCCTGCGGACAATTTCAAGGTTGTCCTGACCGGCGAATTCTTCGATCAGCAGAGCACCACCAATTCGCCCCAGCCGGTCGACGGCAACACTGCTGGACGGCGGTTTCCTGGCGTCATCCTGCCAACGGGCCCCTGGCAAGCGTCGTTGGCCGAGGCGCCCGTGCTGAACCTTCGGCGGTGGACCTTCGCCCTGCACACCAAACTCGAACTGGTCGCAGTCAACCTGGAAACCACCAGCGGTTTCCTGAACTTGCGCTGGACCCAGATTACGGATTCGGATGCCTCGAATCTGCGACTAGGGAATTTTCCAGCGATCTTCCGCTCCGAATCCGGCAGTCAGGAAATCAAGCTCAGCTCGTCGAACCCCGGGCCGTTCCAATGGCTCGTAGGCGGCTATTTCTACCAGTTCGGTGGCAGTTCCTTCCTCCAGCCCTGGACGGCCGCGAATCCTACTCTCCCCCTAGCCGGGCCGACGCTTGAGCCGGATCTCGGCGGTCGGTCCTTCGCGGGCTTTGCGGACGCGACCTATGAGGCCACGCCCGGCCTGTTCGTGAATCTCGGTGGCCGTTACACCACGGAAAAACGCGAGTTCTCGCAAACGGTGAATGGCACCCTAGTCGTCAACGACGTCGATCGGACGTTCAATAAGTTCAACTACAAAGTCGGCCTTCGTTACGAAATTAGCAACACCACGAACGTCTACGCAAGTTGGAGCACCGCCTTCAAGAGTGGTGTCTACAATATGGCGAGCACCCGCAACGTGCCGGTCGAACCGGAGGAAATCAAGGCCGCCGAATTCGGTATCAAGTCGGATCCGCTCAATTGGCTGCGGGTCAACCTTGCGACTTATTACTACGATTACAAAAACCTTCAACTGCAGTCGAAGGATTCGCTTGGCGCGGGATACATTCTCCAGAATGCCGCCAATGCGGAAATCTATGGCGGCGAACTGGAATTGACCGTTGCACCCACCAGAGATTTGAAGTTGCGCGGGGCGCTAGCCTACACCCACGCGCGCTACAAGGATTTCACGGCCGCCCAAGGCTTTCTCCCGCGGGCTGACGGCGGAAATACCGTCGTAACGCTGGATGCTTCGGGCAACGTCATGACTCGTGCACCGAAATGGTCAGGCAACGTCGGCTTTGACTGTGGGCATGATCTGGGCGGCGGTCGGTTGAGCATCAACGGCAACCTCTCTTTCAGTTCGCGCCTCTACTACGACTTCGCCAACATTTTCTCGCAAGGTGCCTATACCTTGTCGAACATGTCGATTGGCTGGACGCCCGAGAGCGAGAAATGGAAAGTTTCTCTGTGGGCCACCAACCTGACCAACGAAAAAGTGTTCCAGACGATGCGCCCCGGCGCGCTATCGACCGATGGTTTCTACGAGCAGCCGCGCAAGATCGGTGGGACGGTTGAAGTCAGGTTTTAAAACGAGGTGGGAAAATGGATCGGAACCGCGATCCAAATCAAACTCAAGGGAGAATATGCATGTCTATGATGTACAACACGGGCAGCGGCAAGCAATGGCTGCTTACTGGCAGCAGCCTTGTGCTTGCTTGCCTTGCCTTTGCTCCGACCAACGCTTTCGCGCAGGACGCCAAACAAGCCAGTGCCGCAGCGCAGGAGAACGAGGATACCGGCGGTCTTGACACTATCGTCGTCACCGCGCGCAAGCGCGAGGAGAATGCCCAGGAAACGCCGATCGCGGTTACCGCGATGAGCGGTGCAATGATCGAAGACCGACAAATTGCCAACGTCGCGCAGGTTGCGTCCTTCGCGCCCAATGTGAACATTCAACCCGTCGGCAACATCTCTGGCTCCAGCGCCTCGCTCACCGCTTTTATCCGCGGCGTTGGCCAAACGGATTTCAACATCACCGTCGATCCCGGTGTCGGCATCTATGTTGATGGCGTCTATGTTGCCCGTTCGGTCGGGGG
This sequence comes from Sphingobium sp. MP9-4, assembly GCF_005281675.1. Taxonomy (NCBI): domain Bacteria; kingdom Pseudomonadati; phylum Pseudomonadota; class Alphaproteobacteria; order Sphingomonadales; family Sphingobiaceae; genus Sphingobium; species Sphingobium sp. MP9-4. The sequence goes on from NZ_LUFI01000073.1 coordinate 2,730, forward strand.
CCTGCTCGACATGGCGGACATTTCGAACGTCCAGATCCTGCGCGGTCCGCAGGGCACCCTGTTCGGCAAAAACACGATTGGCGGCGCGATCATTGTTAATACCAACGAACCCGGGAATGACTTCGAACTCAAGCTCGAAGCCGCAACCGGACGCTTCAACCGTGCCGATATCAAGGGCATCGTCAATATCCCGATCAGCGATACGCTGGCGATGCGCGCCGTGGCGTCCTACGAAACCCGCGACGGCTACCAGCGCCGCCTGTTCGACGGCGGACGACAGGGCAACAAGGACAGCTTCTCTGGACGCGTCGCCTTCAAGTGGGAACCGACCGACAACTTCAAGGCAATTCTCGCCGCCGACGTCAACATTCGTCGCGAAGAACAGGCAGCTATCTATCTTATCGAAAACCGGGACTCACCCGATCTTCTGCAAATCGTGAATCTGCCTGACGGCCGTCAAGTTGCCTTCCCTAGCTCAAACTTCGGTTACAACAAGCTGGGCGGTGGCGCTGGACAATGTGGCGCCCCGGGTGAACTGGCGCCGGTGAGCAATCCGAACTGCGTTTCTTCCCGATGGGTAACGGGCGATATCGATACGACTTGGGCCGGAGGTCCGAACCGTTCCGACTTCGACCTTTGGGGTACTAATCTGACGCTCGAGTATGATTTCGGCGGCGTGACACTCAAGTCGATCAGTGCGTACCGCGACCAGAAGTCGGTCATCGAATACGACTTCGACGTGACTCCGCACGAAGTGCTGCAGCTGACCAACAACATCGACCTGTGGCAAGCTTCGCAGGAATTGCAGCTCAACGGTAACCTGTTCGACGACAGGCTCAAGTTCGCTCTGGGCGCCTATTACTTGAAGGAAAAGGGCCAGGACATCGAACCGCTGCGGTTCGGTTTCGCGAACTTTTTAAGCGGCGGCAAAATCAACAACGACAGCTATGCAGCTTACATGCAGTTCACCTACAAGGTCACCGACAAGCTTTCGATCACTCCAGGTATCCGCTACACCAACGAAACCAAGCGTTTCGACCCTTCGGCCCAGGTAATCTATCGCGATTTCACCGCGGGTCTTCTCCCACCCTATCCTGATGGCGTGTTCATTCAGTACAGCCGCTGCCTGGTCGGCCAGCCAGCGCCGCAGCTGCTGCCGAACGGGTTCCCTGACCCGGCATGTGTTCCGTCGGCGACCAATCCTGGCGGCAACCACAATCTGCCCGCGGTCGAGGTGTCCGCCAAGGCCAAGGAATGGACCCCGGCGGTCTCGGTGAACTATCAGTTCACCGACGACATCATGGGCTATGCGTCCTATTCCAAGGGCTTCAAGAATGGCGGCTTCAGCCAGCGTATATTCCCGGGCGAACTCGTCACCCCTGCTTTCACCCCGGAATTCGTCGAATCCTACGAAGTCGGCCTCAAGACCGAATTGTTCGACCGGCGCCTGCGCATGAACATCGCGCTGTTCCAATCCGACTACAGCGACATCCAAATCGTCGTGAACGAGGGTATCGCGCCCAAGGTTCGCAACGGGGGTGTGGGCCGGATCAAGGGCTTCGAGATCGAAGGCCAGGCCGCCCCGACCGACTGGCTAAGGATCGACTATGGTGTCGGTTACCTCGATGCCTATTATCGTTCGGTGGATCCAAGTGCTTTCCCGGTAAACGTGAACTCCAAGTTTGCGTTCGTGCCCGAATGGACAGCGACGATCGCCGCGAATGCGACCGTTTACGAGAGCGACAAGGGCAAGTTCGTTCTTCGCGGCGACTGGTACCATCAGAGCGTCACCTTCAAGGATGCCATCAACAGCCCGCAGCTGTATCAACCCGCCTATAGCGTGTTCGGCGCCAGCGCTTCGTTCACCGACGCCAGCGACCACTTCACGGTAACGGCAGGTGTCACGAACCTAACCCGCACTATTCATGATGACGCCGCTCCGGGTTCGTCTGGCCTCGATCTGTCGGTGGCCCAGTGATCAGGGCGAGCGGCTTCGCCGGCGTTTTTCACCGCGGCAGGAGCAATGGGCTTTTCGAGGTTGATGGACTGGGCTCGGGGGTTCGGCGGCACCGCCGCGCTGGCTATGTGGGTGCTGGCCGGAGGCTGATGGCGATGGCTCTGAACACGCTGGCATCGGGGCAGGCTGACGCGAAGGCGACGCGGATGCGCGTGGCGGTTTCGATAACGCGGGCAGCGACCTTGAGCAGCCGCAGGCGCAGCGTTGCGAACTCGGCGGCGGCGAGTGCGGTGGCTTTTGGGATTTCCTGCTGGATACGCCACAGGAGCCAGTAGGCGACGGTGTGCAGGATGAGGCGCATTTGATTGGCGTTGGCAGAGCGGCACGAGGTGCGATCGCTGGCGAGTTGGGTCTTGTGCCGCTTGATCAGGTTCTCGGCGTTGCCGCGAGCGCAGTAGAGCGTGTCGTAGATGTGCTCGGCCGAGCCGTCGGCCAGCGAGGTGACGACATAGCGGATGTCCATGCCCATTGTGCTGGCCTCGATTCGGGCGACGACGCGGCGCTGGCAGTTCCAGCTCTTCGCGCCGTAGCGGGTCTCGGCATAGCTGCGCAGGACCGGGTATTGGCGCTGAGCCCGCTTGACCGCGCAGGCATCGGCGACAGCGACGATGACCGGATCGCCACGCAGCGCGGCGTTGGTCGGCAGGCCGAACACGTAATCGACGCTGGCCGCCTCGCAGAAGGCCATGACCTCGGGCCGGCCATAGTGCCCGTCGCCGCGGATGGCGATGTGCGTTTCCGGCCAGTTTCGGCGGATGTGACGCACCAGGCGCCGGATGTGGCCGGCAGCTTCGGCACCCGACGGTGTCTTGCCGGTGCGCAGCAGCATCGCCACCGGCCGGCCGGTGGCCGTGTCTTAGACATGGATCGGCAGGAAGCAACGCTCGCCATGATGACCATTCCAGAATGAGAGTTGCTGATAACCGTGCACGACATCGCAGGTATCATCGATATCCAGCGTCACCGCCGCCGGCGGGGCGGGATAGCTGGCGCAGTAGATGTCGATCATCGCGGCCATCATCCTGGCTAATTCGCGCGAGGTCGGTGCGTTCTCCCACCGGCTCATCGTCGGCTGACTGGCCAGCCCCACGCCCGATCCCGGCAGCTTGCCCAGGGCCAGGCGGAAGCCCGGATCGTCGCGCAGGGCGTCGAGGTCATCGGCGTCCTCATAGCCGCAGGCGATCGCGAACACGCGGGCACGCAGGATGTCGTCGAGGCGATGAACCACCCGCGCAGGATCGCGCCAGTCGGCAATGCAAGCCGCAAGCCGATGGCAGATCCCCATCGTGCGCTCGGCCTGCGCCAGCAGCAGGACACCGCCGTCCGATGTCAGCCGGCCACCGTCGAAAGCGGCTGTGACTTTCTTGCGCCCGACCGCTGGGAATCGGAATGTGCTTGCGATATCGTCATTCATGGCGGGTGTGGCCTGTGGCATTTTCTGCCCTGCGGCAGGTTCGGCTTCGACACCCAGTTCCTAATTCAGATCAGAGGCTTATGCCACTCCCGCCAACCCGCCAGACCCGGTCCGGTGAATAGGACGGGCTAACCGACAAGCGCTACATCCAGGGCGGCTATGTGGATTTGGACGTTGGCGGCGTCGCCGAGGCAACCTATTCGCGGCCGCGCGAATGGTTCCTCAAGGTCGCCTACAAGTACTGACGGCTCTGCCTGGGGTGACCGAAAGGTCACCCCATCGATTGGGGGGGATCCGCTCCGGCGGTTCCGCCCCGTTTCGTTTGCATCCCTTGAACTTCCCAACCGACTGCCAAGGTTTCGCTCCATGCCTGTTTCCCAGCCATCCTTGTCCCGGCCCGAATTCGCTGCAGGCCTGCCGATCGTCGATGGCGAGGCCATAGCCACTACCGAGCGGGCGATTGCCGTGATCAATCCTGCGACGGGGATGGCGCTGACGGAAATCCCCCTCCTGGGTGCGGTCGAGGCGAACCGCGCCGTCGAAAGCAACGCCAGAGCCTTCGGGGAATGGCGGGCCCATTCGGCCGCCGAACGCGCCGCCATTCTGCACGCTTGGTTCGCGCTTGTTCGCGAAAACCGCAACGATCTGGCAATGCTGCTCACGGCCGAACAGGGCAAGCCGCTCGCCGAAGCGCTGGGCGAGATCGACTATGCGGCCAGTTTCATCCAATGGTTCGCGGAAGAAGCCCGGCGCATCAATGGCGAGATCATCCCCGCCCAACGCGATCGCCGGGTCCTGGTTCTCAAGCAGCCGGTGGGCCTGGTCGGCGCGATTACGCCATGGAATTTTCCCGCAGCGATGATCACGCGCAAGGTCGCGCCCGCCCTGGCCGCAGGATGCACCGTTACACTCAAACCCGCCGAACTGACCCCGCTCACGGCCTTCGCGCTGGCCCGGCTGGCACTCGAGGCCGGTGTTCCGGCGGGCACTTTCAACGTCATCGCAGGCGATGCGCCGGCGATCGGATCGGTCCTGACCAGCCATCCCGGCGTTGCCAAATTCACCTTCACCGGCTCCACCACGGTTGGCAAGCTGCTGACCGCGCAGTGCGCGACGACGCTCAAGCGGGTGTCGATGGAGCTGGGCGGCAACGCTCCGCTGATCGTGTTCGACGATGCCGATATCGACGTCGCCGTGGCGGGCACGATCGCTTCAAAGTTCCGAAACACCGGCCAGACCTGCGTCTGCGCCAACCGCATCCTGGTGCAGAACGGCATCCATGACCGGTTCGCCGAAGCGCTGGCCGCCAGAGTCGCGGCTTTCCGCGTCGGCAACGGCCTGGAAGGCGAGACCGATCAGGGCCCGCTGATCACCGCCGCGGCATTGCAGAAGGTGCGCGAACATGTCGGCGATGCCGTCGGGCGCGGTGCCCGGATCGTCACGGGAGGCGAAGGCCATGAAGCCGGCGAGCTGTTCCACCAGCCCACGGTCCTGACCGGCGCCAACCCGGACATGCGGCTGGCGCTGGAAGAGACCTTCGGACCGGTCGCTCCCCTCTTCCGTTTCGAAACCGAGGCCGAAGCCCTGACCCTGGCCAACAGCACCCGCTCGGGCCTGGCCGCCTACGCATTCACCCGCGACATGGACCGGTTCTGGCGCCTTGCCGAAGGTCTCGAGGTCGGCATGGTCGGCGTCAACAACGGCATCATTTCTTCGGAAACCATGCCGTTTGGCGGGGTCAAGGAATCGGGACTGGGGCGCGAGGGATCGCGTCACGGGATCGACGAATTCCTGGAACTCAAGGCCATAAGTCTCGGCTTGCCGCCGCAGCCTGCGATTGAAGCGGAGAAGCCCCGAAGGACATAGCTTCAAGGTGCTCTTACATGTTGCTTATAGTACAATTTGTTGCATAATGGTTGAGGGAGAAGGATTCGGCCATGAACGTTGCGACGGGAGTACGCAGGGAACGCGCGGGCGGCGCAGTCCGCCCATGAAGCGCGTGGTCGTTGCCATAACCGGAGCGACGGGCTCGGTTTACGGGCAGCGCCTGCTCGAAATGCTCCGCGAACAAGGTGGCTGGGAAACTCACCTCGTCATGTCGCAAGCCGCCTTGCTCAACATCCGCGAAGAAATTCCGGACGGCCGTCGCCTGATCGAAGGTGCGGCCGATGTGGTGCACAGCGTCCGCAATGTCGGCGCCAGCATCGCCAGCGGTTCGTTCCTGTGCGACGGCATGGTGATAGCGCCCTGCTCGATGCGCACTCTGGCAGCGGTGGCCCACGGTCTGTCCGACAATCTGATCACGCGCGCCGCCGATGTGATGCTGAAGGAGCGGCGCAAGCTGGTGCTGATGACCCGCGAGACGCCGCTCAACCTGGCTCACCTGCGCAACATGGTCGCCTGCACCGAAATGGGCGCGGTCATTTTTCCACCGGTCCCGGCATTCTACGCCCGTCCTGCAGGCCTTCAGGACATCGTCGATCACAGCTGCACACGGGTGCTGGATCACTTCGACATACATCGCAACGCAGCGGGCCGCTGGCAGGGACTTTCCACCGAGAGTGCGGTCGCCGAACCGGCGCCGCTGAAGATCGAAAGGCAGGCATGATGGCTTGGGATATCAAGCGACGCGAGCTCCTGGGAGCCGGAGCGCTGGGCGCAGCCGTGGCCGGGCTTGGCGTATTGCCCGGAGCGGCGGCGGCCCGCGCACGCAGGGTGACGGTGATCGAGGAAAGCGCGTCGCCGGAAAGCCGGATGTTCGCGGCGACGCTTGCCGAAAGCGGCGTGGTTGGCCGGACCATCCGGCTTGACCGGTCGCTCAATGTTCTTCTGCACGAACTGGACGATGCCGATGGCCTGATCGTTGGCCTGACTTCGGATCCCGCAGCCATGATCGCCGGACAGGTCCTGGTTGAGCGCGGCGCCCGCCCGGCGTTGCTGTGGCGGCACCATTACACGGGCGGACGCTGGCAGCATCGGACCGAGGGCGCGGCGCAACTGCTCCAAGGCGCCGCGGCGGCATGGCCGGTGGCCGTCGCGCACCTGGTTCGCGACGCGCTCGGTGCCCCAACCGAAGCTCGCTTGAACACCTGTCAGTCGGGTTCGTGCGATATCGCGGCCGGCAGCCCCGGACTGCTGGCCTCCTGGGTTTATGAAATCGGGGGAGACCTGTCTTGAGCCGCATTGTTCCCCAGGGTGTCGACGCATCCACTTTCAACAAGGCGCTCGACGAGCTTGCCGCGGTTGTCGGCAAGCAATGGGTATTCCTCGACGAGCTTCCGCTTTCGGCTTACCGGGACGCCTATTCTCCGCTGGCCGATGGCGAAATGCTGCCGTCCGCCGCTGTTGCGCCCGACGGTGTCGAGCAAATCCAGAAGATCCTGGCAGTCGTCAACGCCTACAAGATCCCTGTCTGGACCATCGGGACCGGCCGCAATTTTGCCTATGGTGGCCCGGCTCCGCGCAAATCCGGTTATGTCATGCTCGACTTGCGGCGGATGAACCGCGTGATCGAGGTCAACGAGAAATACGGCTACGCGCTGGTCGAGCCCGGCGTATCCTACATGCAGTTGTACCGCCATCTGCGCCAGATCCGCAGCAAGCTGTGGATCGATCCTGCCGCACCAGCCTGGGGCGGCGTGATGGGCAATGCGCTGGAGCATGGCGCCGGCTATACCCCCTATGGCGACCATTTTGTCATGCAGTGCGGCATGGAAGTGGTGCTGGCCGATGGTGAAGTCGTTCGAACAGGACAGGGCGCGCTTGCCGGATCGAAGCATTGGCAGGTCACCAAGCACGTGGCCGGCCCGCATTTCGACGGCATGTTCACCCAATCCAATTTCGGCGTGGTGACCAAGATGGGCATTTGGCTGATGCCGGAACCGCCGGGCTACAAGCCCTTCATGATCACCTACCAGAAGGAGGAGGATCTCGAGGCGATCTTCGAGGTCACCCGGGCGCTCAAGGTCAACCAGATCATCCCGAATGCGGCGGTTGCGGTCGATCTGCTGTGGGAGGCCTCGGCCAAGACCACGCGGCGCCACTATTACGATGGCAAGGGCCCGCTGCCGCCGTCGATCCGTGCCAAGATCGCCGCGGACCACGATCTGGGAATGTGGAACTATTACGGCGCGCTGTACGGCCCGCCGCCGGTGATCGAGAACAACTGGAAGGTGGTGGAGGATGCCTTGATGAGCATTCCCGGCGCCAAGGTCCATTTCGATCGCAAGAACGATCCGGCCTGGGACTATCGCGTACGGCTGATGCGCGGCGAGCCGAACATGACCGAATTCAGCATCATGAACTGGATCGGCGGCGGCGGGCACATCAACTTTTCGCCGATCTCGGCGCCCAGTGGTTCCGAAGCACTTGCCCAATACAAGCTGATCAAGCAGCGCTGCAACGATCACGGCTTCGACTACATCGGCGAATTCCTGGTCGGCTGGCGCGACATGCATCACATCCTGATGATCATGTACGACCGCGCCGACGAGACGATGCGCAAGAGCGCCTACGACCTGTTCGGCCTGCTGGTCGACGAGGCTGCGGAGGCGGGGTTCGGCGAATACCGCACGCACCTCGCCTTCATGGATCAGATCGCCAGGACCTACAAACACAACGACGGCGCACTCTGGGATCTCCACCACCGCCTCAAGGATGTTCTCGATCCCAACGGCATTCTCTCTCCTGGCAAGCAGGGCATCTGGCCCAAGGCGATGCGCACAACCGCGTGACCGCGCCGGAATCTGATTGAAGGATACTAGCAAGATGAAGAACCTCGATCACTGGATTGGCGGCGTGGCGGTAGCGCCTGGAAGCGGCACCTATTTCGACGACCTCAATCCGGTCAACGACAGCGTTTACGCCAGGGTTGCGGCGGGCACGGCCGCCGACGTCGATCGTGCTGTGGAGACCGCCGACAGGGCATTTCGCCAGCACCGCGATCTGCCCGCCGCGGTGCGCGAAGGCTGGATGGTCAAGGCCGCTGAAATCATGGAGCGCGACGCCGCGCTGTTCAGCGAGGTATTGATCGACGAAATCGGTTCGCCCGCCGCCAAGGCCGGGTTCGAGACGCGGTTCGCGGTGAGCTTCCTGCGCGCTGCGGCCGGAGTGCCGCGGCGGGTCCGCGGCGAGACAATTCCCTCCGACACGCCGGGCCGCTTCAGCATGAGCCTGCGCCAGCCGGTGGGGGTAGTCGCCGGGATTACCCCGTTCAACGTGCCGCTGATCAAGGGCATCAAGCAATCTGCGATGGCGCTGGCGACCGGCAACGCCTTCGTTCTGCTGCCGTCCGAAGCCGCCCCCAAGGTCGCCGATCTGCTCGCCGCCCTGTGGCGCGACGCCGGCGTGCCCGATGGGCTGTTCAACATCGTCTACGGCAACGGCGCGGAAATCGGCGATGCCCTGACCGGTCATCCCAAGGTTGCCTCGATAACCTTCACCGGGTCGTCGCGAGTCGGCAAGCACATCGCCGGGATCGCCGGCCGGAACCTCAAGAAGTACACACTCGAACTCGGCGGCAAGAGCCCGTTGATCGTGTGCGCCGATGCCGATCTCGAAAAGGCCGTCGGTGCCGCGCTGTTCAGCATCTTCATGTATCAGGGCCAGGTTTGCATGGGGGCATCGCGGATCTACGTTGAACGTCCGATCTTCGACGCCTTTGCCAAGGCCTTCGCCGCCGCGACGGCCAAGGCCAAGGGCGGCAACCTGCGCGAGCCCACCACCATGCTCGGACCGATCATTTCGGAACGCCAACGCGATCGAGTCCGCCGGCATATCGACGATGCCCGCACCAAGGGCGCGGTAATTCTTGCAGGGGCCGAATGGAATGGCAACCTTTGCTCGGCCACGGTGCTGAGCGGCGTGACGCCAGAGATGACGGTCTTTGCCGAAGAAACCTTCGGTCCGGTCACTTCGCTCTATCCATTCGACGCGCTCGAGGAAGCGATCGACCTGGCGAACGACACCGAATACGGCCTGAGCGCGTCGATCTTCACCCGCGATATCGACAAGGCCCTGCGCTTTGCCCAGCAAGCCGAGGCGGGGATGGTCCATATCAACGCTCCGACCCTCCACGACGAACCGCACGTCCCGTTTGGCGGCACCAAGGCTTCAGGGTTCGGGCGTGAAGGCACCGAGGCCGATCTGGAAATCATGACCGAGTGGAAATGGGTGACCGTCCAGACGGCCACCGCCGGCCAAGGCGGCCATTGAGCTGGTCTGACTGAAGGGAACTGATGATGCAGGATCTGGCCAAGCAATCGCGGTCCATCACCTCGCTGCGGGACTTCCTCGAACTGCTGGGCGATGCCGGACAGGCGATCACCTGGAGCGAGCGGGTGATGCCCGAGCCCGACGTGCGCAACATCGCGGTCGCCGCATCGCGCGACGCCAACGGCGCGCCAGCGATCGTGTTCGACAACATTGCCGGATACCCCGGAAAGCGCACCGCGGTCGGCGTGCACGGTTCGTGGGACAATATCGCGCTGTTGCTCGGCCGCCCCAAGGGAACGACAATCCGCGAACTGTTCTTCGAGATCGCCGGGCGCTGGGGCGATGCGGCGGCGCAGATCAGCACCGTTCCCGAAGCCCGGGCGCCGGTTCATGAATGCCGGATCGAAAGCGGGATCAACCTCTACGACGTGCTGCCGGTCTACCGCATCAACGAATACGATGGCGGCTTCTACCTCGGCAAGGCATCGGTGGCGTCGCGCGATCCGGAAGACCTAGACAATTTCGGCAAGCAGAACGTCGGCATCTACCGGCTGCAACTGCAAGGTCCCGACAGCTTCACCCTGATGACCATCCCGTCGCACGACATGGGCCGGCAGATCATGGCGGCCGAACGTACCGGCCTGCCGCTCAAGATCGCGGTCATGCTGGGCAACCATCCGGGCTTGGCGGTGTTCGCGGCGACACCGATCGGTTACGAAGAATCGGAATATTCCTATGCCTCGGCGATGATGGGCGCGCCGATCCGGCTGACCAAGTCGGGCAATGGCATCGACATCCTCGCCGACAGCGAGATCGTGATCGAAGCCGAAATGCAACTGGGCGAACGTGTCCTGGAAGGTCCGTTCGGCGAATTTCCCGGTTCCTACAGCGGGGTCCGCAAGGCGCCGATCTTCAAGGTGACGGCCATCTCGCACCGCAAGAACCCGATTTTCGAGAACATCTATATCGGCCGCGGCTGGACCGAACACGATACCCTGATCGGCCTGCATACCTCGGCCCCGATCTATGCGCAGCTGCGCCAGAATTTTCCGGAAGTCACCGCGGTCAACGCGCTGTACCAGCACGGGCTGACCGGGATCATTTCGGTCAAGAACCGGATGGCGGGCTTTGCCAAGACCGTCGCGCTGCGCGCGCTGAGCACTCCGCACGGCGTGATGTATCTCAAGAACCTGATCATGGTCGATGCCGATGTCGATCCTTTCGATCTCAACCAGGTGATGTGGGCGCTTTCCACCCGCACCCGCGCCGACGACATCATCGTCCTGCCCAACATGCCTGCGGTCCCGATCGATCCTTCGGCCGTCGTTCCCGGCAAGGGTCATCGCCTGATTATCGACGCGACCAGCTACCTGCCCCCCGACCCGGTCGGCGAAGCGCATCTGGTCACCCCTCCGACCGGGCCGGACATTGACGAGCTGAGCAAGAAGATCCGGGCCATGCAACTGGGAGCTTTGCAATGAGCAAGACGGTCTGTCCGCGCTGCGCGACCGGCGGCGCCCTCGCTGACTATCAAGGCAAGGAAGGCGGCAAGGTGGTGTGGACCATCCACCGTTGCCCGACTTGCTGCTTTTCGTGGCGCGACAGCGAACCGGACAGCGCCATCGGCATCGGGATTCGTTCGGCGCACTTCGCCGTCGATGCAGCCAATCTCGATCGTTACGTGAAGATTCTCCAGCAATAGACAGGCGGAACAGGACCCATGACAGACCAAGCTCGCCAGATGGCCGCGCTGACCGCGGTGGAAGCTGCGATCGGCGCCGCGGCAGTCGATCGCACCCCTCAGGGGCTGGCCCGCTTTGCAATCAGCGGCGCGGCACCGCTTGGCATCGTCTTGCCGGCGGATGAAACCCAGCTCGCCAAGGCGCTGGAGGCGGCGCGAACCGCCGGCGGTGTGCTGCAACCCGTGTGCAACGGCGCCCACGGCCTCGAAAAGGCAGGGCTGGACAAGGTCATCATCCTCGACCTCCAGCGCATGAACGCAATTCTCGAGGTGAACGAGGAGCTGGCCTATTGCCTGGTCGAACCGGGGGTGACCTTCCGCCAGCTCGATGCCCATATCAAGGAAAAGGGCATCAAGCTGTGGATCGACCATGGCGGCAACCCCGACGCCAGTGTGGCCGCAAGCTTCGTCCATCGTCAGCCCGGCTACACCCCCTACTCCGATCACTTCCTGATGCAGTGCGGGCTTGAGGTCATGCTCGCGGACGGAAAGCTTGTGCGGACGGGCATGGGCGCCATGCCCAAGAGCACCTGCTGGCAACTGTTCAAGTTCGGCTACGGCCCCTGGGTCGATGGCCTGTTCACGCAGTCGGATTTCGCGGTGCCGACCAAGGTCGGCATGTGGATGATGCCGCAACCGCCAGCCCACCAGACCTTCATGGTGACCGTGCCCAAGGAAGACCAGCTGGCCGATCTGCTCGACGTGCTCGGGCCGCTCAAGCTCAACATGGTCGTGGCCAATGGCGTCGCGGTCGGCAGCGCGCTGCACGAAGCCGCCCTGCTCGGCAAGAAGCGCGGCGACTATGATGGCAAGGGGCCTATGGCGGCCAGCGCGGTAACCGCTGCGGGCGAGGCGCTGGGCCTGGGCCACTGGAATCTCTACGGCGCGCTCTATGGCTTGCCAGGCAATGTCCCGATCCTGTGGGATATGGTCAAGGGGGCGTTTTCGTCGATCTCCGGTGCTCGGGTGATCGCCGACGGCAAGGGCATCGATCCCCGCCTGTGGGCGTGGCGTATTGGCGCCATGACCGGCGTGGTGGCCGATGCGCCAGCATTCGTTCCGGCATGGAGCGGCGATCAGGCGGTTGCCGCCAACCCGGTGAGCCCCGTAGATGGTGAGGAGGCCATGCGGCTCTACGAACTGTCGCGCGACATCTGCGCCAAGCACGAATTCGACTATCTTGGCGAAACCGTGGCGATGTGGCGTTCGGCCAATCATCGCCAGATCCTACCTTTTGCCACCACGCAGATCGAAAGTGCCGCCCGGGCCCGCGAATGTGCCGCTGTGCTGATCGCGGCACAGGCCGAAGCCGGTTTCGGGCAGGCGATCGCCGAACCCGGAATGCGCGCAGCGGTCGACAAGACGTTCGAAACCAGGGGACTCTCACTCCTGCATGAACGGATCAAGAAGGCGCTCGACCCCGCGGGCCTGTTCGCATCCGCCTGAGCCGCCCCGCGATTATCGGAGTTGGAGACAAAATGAACAAGCTGGCTATCCTCTCACTCGTTGCCATGCTCGGTGCCTGCAAAACGTCACCGAATTCAGTTAAACCCGATGGTGCTGAGAATTATGCGTTGAACTGCGCAGGATGCCATAATCCTGGTCCCGGCCATCCCGCCACGATGTTGCTCGACCAACTGGGCCGGCCGGTCCCGGCATTGATCGGCCGCAAGGACCTTGAACTCGACTACCTGAAGGCAGTGGTGCGTCAGGGCCTGATCGAGATGCCGCCATTCCGTCCGACCGAATTGAGCGACGAAGAGATCGCCGAAATCTACGCCTATCTCAAGGATGCGGAGCCGCCCGCGCAGACCCCGGCAATACCGGCCAAGGGAGCGCCTTGACGATCAGCTGCGCTAGCGGCGCGGTGGCAGAATCGGGCGCTTCGATGGACTGCCGGTATCGCTCCAGGCTCGCCCTTGCCGCTGCTTGGGGCGTTGGCGTTTCGCCGCCCCGTTGCAAGCCTGCCGCCAAAGTTTCCACCATCTCCGCCTGGACAAGACGTTCGGCCTCTAGTTCGACCTGCTTGAGAGCCCCGTAAATCTTGTGTCGCGGAGTTTCGGCAACGGGATCAGAGGGCTTGGCCCAGCGCCTCGCCCGGCGCAGCGGATGCACCAGGTTGTCGTTGAGCTGCGCGACGGCTTCGCGCAGCTCACAAATCCGTTCGGCATCAAGCGCCTTCCGCTGCATCTCCGCCACCCACAAGCCCAGCAGCAGCAGGTTGACATCGAAACCGTATTCGTCCTGTAGGGCAATGCACAGTTCCGCCACCTGCGGCTTAGCATAGACCTCGAGCGAAAACGCCCAGAAGGCTTCGGCATCGGTTGCTGATTCATTCATGCGCGGCACCTTCAAACGGAAAGGGTGGCCAGACAAGACGCCCGACCACCCCTTCACTTCCTTGGTTGCCCAGCCCTGCTCTGCAAAGCAAGCGCCCGGCGCTTATGCTGCCGGCTGCGCTCAGAACGAACGCGCGCCGAAGTGAATCTCCAGCATCGGCCGCATCACGTCCCAGCGTTCGAGCTGCGACCAGTGGCCGGAGCGATCGAGCACGTAGAGCTCGGCATGCTTGAGGTGTTCGATCAGGTAGAGGCTGGTATCGAGCGGAACGATGCGATCCTGCCGGCCGTGGAAGATCAGCACCTTGTGCGGCAGCTTGCACAGGATCGACGGCGGCATGTTGAGCGTATCAACACCCTGCTTCATCGAATCGATCATCTTGACCGCGGTCTTCATAATCTCGGGATCGGTGGCGATCTTGTAGCGGTTCTTGACGATTTCTTCCATGCCTTCGAACTTGTCGGGGTCATAGGCGAAACTGTGCATCAGCTGGCGATAGCGCGAGGGCCGCGGATCGGAATAGAACGACAGCAGCCGCACCAGTTCGGGCGTCTTCGGGCCCGGCGCACCGATCGAGCCCATCAGCACCACCCGGTCGATCCGGTCAGGCTCCTCGCTCATCATCTGCAGGGTCAGCGCACCGCCCATCGAATTGCCAACGACATGGGCTTTATCGATGCCCAGCGTGTCCAGCAGCCCGAAGCACTGGTCCACCCGTGTACCGATCCAGGCCATGACATTGTCGGGCCAGGGTTCGGGGATGACCGACTGTCCGAAGCCGATCAGGTCCGGTGCGATCACGAAGAAGTTTTCCGCCAGGTCGGGCATCAGGTGCAGCCAGTTCGATCCGGCATGGGCTCCCGGTCCTGCCCCGTGCAGCAGCAGCACCGCCGGCTTGCTCGGATCGCCGGCCAGAAGGGTATGCGAAGTCAGGCCTCGCCCCGTAATCCTTTCTTCCCGCACGCTTGTGTCGATGGTCATCCTCTATCTCCGCAGGTTTGCTCTTGTGCCTATTCGCCGCCGCCTTTGCGATCAAGGCAGGGGTCGTTGGGAGGCGCAGGATGTGGTAGACGACCATTCGTTATTGTGCAATGCATTTGGCATAATGCTTGAGGATCAGGGAGAGGATATGACAAGCCCGAATCGCGGCGCTCGATCCGGTCAATCGCAACCAACGCTTGATCCTGCTCTAGTCGCGGAGCTCGCGCGGGAACTCGATGCCGCCGAGCAGAACCGCAAGCCAATCCGCCAGTTCACCGCCCGCTATCCGGACATGACGATTGCCGATGGCTATCGGATCAGTAAGCAATGGGTCGATCTCAAGCTCGCGCGCGGGCGGACGGTCCATGGCCACAAGATCGGCCTCACCTCGCGCGCCATGCAGCAGGTCGCAGGCATCACCGAGCCGGATTATGGCACCTTGCTCGACGACATGGTGTTCGAACAGGGCGGCGACATCCCTTGCGACCGTTTCATCACCCCCAAGGTCGAGGTCGAACTGGCCTTTGTCCTGGCCCGCCGGATCGAAGGCCCGAATGTCACCGTGTTCGACGTCCTGCGGGCAACCGAATATGTCATCCCTTCGGTTGAAATCATCGACAGCCGAACGACAGTGGTGGATGCCGAAACCGGCGCCCGCCGCAAGGTGCAGGACACGATCAGCGACAATGCGGCCAACGCCGGCATCATCGTCGGCGGCCTGCCGATGCGGCCCGACAAGGTCGACATGCGCTGGATTGGCGCGATGCTGAGCCGCAACGCGGTGGTCGAGGAAACCGGGATCGCGGCGGGCGTGCTCAACAACCCCGCCAATGGCATTGCCTGGCTGGCCAACCGGCTGGCGCCTTGGGGGCAGGCGCTGGAACCCGGCGAAGTCGTCCTGGGCGGCTCGTTCACCCGTCCGGTCGAAGCGCGGCCGGGCGACGTTTTCAACGCCGATTTCGGGCCGATGGGCGCGATCGGTTTCCGGTTCGTTTGAGGCAGCCGCGCAGATGAAAACTCCTGCGAACCGCTTCAAGCAAGGCCTGGGCGAAGGCCCGGTGCAGCTCGGCTTCTGGCTCGCGCTGGCAAGCCCGAACATCGCCGAAATCTGCACCGGGCTTGGCTACGACTGGGTGCTGGTGGATGCCGAGCACGGCGCCCAGACCTTGCCGGGCATCGCCGATCAGCTCCGCGCGGTGGACGCCAATCCGCCCTGCTCGGCGGTCGTGCGCGTTCCGAGCGACGATCCGATCGCGATCCGCCAAATTCTCGATCTCGGCGCCCAGACGATCATGGTGCCGATGGTCGAAACCGCAGAACAGGCTGCGGCGATGGTCAAGGCTGCGCGCTATCCACCGCAAGGCGAGCGCGGTATCGGCGGTGCCCGGGCCGCGCGCTGGGGGCGCTACCCGGCCTATGTCGCCGATGCCAACCGGCGGCTGTGCATCATCGTCCAGATCGAGACCGCGCTGGCGCTGGAAAACATCGAGGCGATCGCCTCCGTCGACGGCATCGATGCGCTGTTCGTCGGCCCGGTCGATCTGGCCGCGTCGCTGGGTCTGCTGGGCGAAAGCAATTTCGCCGCGCTGTACGAAGTGACCGCGGGCGCTCTGGCCCGAATCCGGGCAACCGGCAAACCTTGCGGCATCCTGTCGCGCGACCAGCGCCTGGTGCAGCAATTCCTCGATGGCGGAGCGCGCTTCATCGCGGTCGGGATCGATGCCTTCGCGCTGGCTAAGGCGGCCGGCGACATGGCCAAGGAATGGGCGGCCCGGATCGCCGGGCAAGCAGAGGACTGAAACGATGCCGACGATCGGATGGCAGACGCCTCCCCCCTGTATCTCGTTGAGGCCCGTCAAGCTGTAAGCTGCGGACGGGCCAGCCTGCCGGGAGCTACCATTCGCCCCCCTGCGCCTTGAGCACCTGGGGGGGACCTGTGCCTCGGTTGGTGGCCGCGATGACGTCCCGTAGGGAGTAAGCGTCGTGAACGCCAATACAGGGAAAGACGAAGATCGCGGCTGGCCCCGACTGGAAGGGAGTAACAGTTATGGATCAGGAAAGACGATGGTTTGTGGGCGTCGACTGGGCCTCGCAGGCGCACCAGGTTCGATTGACGGATGCCGATGGCTCCAAGCTCGGCGAACGCAGCTTTGAGCATGGCGGTGCGGGTTTGACGGAACTCGCGACCTGGATACTGGCGGCGACCGATGGGTTCCCGATCATATTCATGTCGCGATCGAGGTGCCGCACGGTCCGGTCGTCGAAAGCCTGATGGAACGCGGATTCCATGTCTATGCCATCAATCCCAAACAGCTGGATCGCTTTCGCGATCGCTTTTCTCCAGCGGGCGCAAAGGACGACAGCCGGGACGCGATGGTGCTGGCGGATGCCTTGCGAACGGACGCGCATTGCTTTCGGCCGCTGCTCACGCTCGATCCCCTGCTCGTCGAATTGAGAGAATGGTCGCGTATCCTGGACGAGTTGCACCTTGACCGTACGCGCCTGGGTCATCGCGTGCGTGAGTTGCTTTGGCGCTATTATCCTCAATTGCTCGAAGTGTCGCAGGACATCGCGGCGCCCTGGTTCCTCGCTTTATGGCGGCTGGTGCCGACGCCGGCCAAGGTTGCCCGTGTCCATGAAGCGACCATCGCCAGACTCCTTAAGCGATACCGCAGCCGGCGTTTGCATGGCCGACAGGTGCTCGAAATGTTGCGCACCATCCCGGTCCCCGTAGCGGCCGGTACTGTTGCAGCCGCAACGGGCCAACTTGAAACCGTCGCTGCCCGACTGGATCTGGTCAATTACCAGATCGCATCCGCAGAGCTTCAACTCGACAGGCTGACAGTAGCCCTTTCAGTCCCGGTGGAACCCTCTGGACCACAGCTCGGGGAGCAGCGTGACGTGGCGATCCTGCGAACCTTGCCGGGCGTCGGAAGAATCGTTCTCGCCACGCTGCTCGCAGAGGCTTCCGATGCTCTGCGGCGACGAGATTATCATGCTTTGCGATGCCTGTCTGGCGTCGCGCCTATTACCAAGCGATCCGGGAAGAAGCGTGAGGTCCTGATGCGGCAGGCGGTCCAGGGACGACTGCGCAACGCTGTCGATCACTGGGCTCGTGTCGCCGTTCAACACGACCCCAGGAGCCGAGAAAAATATGCTGCGCTTCGTGCCCGTGGACACGGTCATGCACGCGCATTGCGATCTGTCGCCGATTGGTTGATCGCTGTCGCTTGCAAGATGCTGGTCTCTCAAACCGCCTTCGATCCGTCCCTCGCCCGAAGAGCTGATTGACCGCCTCATCTCTCCAGAAGCGAGCCGTTGCGCGGTGGTCCGCGCAGCGTAGCCTACGGCTGCGCGAAGCGGACCGCCGCGCAACTCAACACTTGTCAAATGGTGGGGAGTCCCCCCCGCCGGTGGCATGGCCAAGCCGCTGAGCGGGGTTCGCGTGCTGGAGCTGGCCCGGATCCTGGCCGGTCCATGGTGCGGACAGCTGCTGGCCGATCTTGGCGCCGAAGTGATCAAGATCGAACGCCCGGTCAGCGGCGATGATACCCGCCACCGGGGCCCGCCATTTGTCGTCTCGGACAGCGGCGAAAACCTCGGCCCAGCCTATTACCACTCCACCGCAATCAACCGGCAGCACGAAACCGGACTGAACGCCCATATCGACATGACCCTGCTCGATACTCAGGTAAGCGTCATGGCGAACCAGGCGCTGAACTGGATGACCTCGGGCACCGTGCCGCGCCGGGTCGGCAACGGCCACGCAAATCTGGTACCCTATCAGGCCTTACCGACCAGCGTCGGGGATCTGGTCATCGCAGTGGGCAACGATGGCCAGTTCGCCAGCCTCTGCCGGGTGCTCGGCGTCGGGCTTGATAGCGATGCCCGCTTTCCCACCAACCCAGGCCGGGTTCGCAACCGCGAGGTCTTGCTGGCCGCGCTCGAAGCGCTGACTGCAACCTGGACCCGGCAGGAGCTGGCCGACGCGCTCGAGGACGCCGGCGTTCCGGCGGGTCCGATCAACGAACTCGACGATGTCTTCGCCAACCCGCAGGTTATCGCGCGGGGCATGGCAATCACGCGCGACCAGCGAACCGGGGTCGCCAGTCCGATCGTGATCGACGGGGTGCGGATGGTCTCGGATATTGCGGCGCCCGGCATCCCCGAAACGGTTGAGGAGCCATTAACCTCGTCCTGAGGCAAGCGCCTATCGGCTCGACGGATTGAGGCGCTGGAACAGCTTACCCCGTTCGCTATAAAGCACAAGGGCCAAGGTCAGCGACCCGACCAAGACCAGCGCAATCGCGAGCGGCCGCGGTGTGCCATCGTAGACATAACCTATCAGGCCGCCCAACCCTGCCCCCAGAACCAGCCGGAAGAATGCCTGAACCGATGCGGCCGCGCCGGCAATATGCCCGAAAGGCTGCAAGGCAATTGCAGTGAAATTGACGAAGACGGTAATCAGCAGGCACATGTTGAGAGACATGAGGACGACAAACTG
The DNA here is from genome assembly GCF_005281675.1 of Sphingobium sp. MP9-4. Lineage (NCBI taxonomy): Bacteria > Pseudomonadati > Pseudomonadota > Alphaproteobacteria > Sphingomonadales > Sphingobiaceae > Sphingobium > Sphingobium sp. MP9-4. Next base: position 21,940 of record NZ_LUFI01000073.1, read on the forward strand.
GACCAGGGTTTCGCCGGGAGCTGAGGCCAGGAGCAATTGTCCCACCGATGCCGCAAGGTGGCAGAAAATTGCGGCATGGCCGATCCGCCGGGTGCCAAAGCGCTCGACGATCGCCGAATTGACCAGGCTGGCCAGCGCCATGGTCGCCGCCATCGAGCCGAAGATCAGCGGATAGGCCGAGCCTGCCCCGAAATGCTCGCCGATCAGTTGCTGCGAACTGTTGATGAACCCGAAGTGCCCGCCGAAAATCAAGGACATGCCAATGACATAGCCGATCGACATCCGGTTCCCGAGCACCGTTGCAACATTGCCCAGCAAGTTGCCCGAGCGCTGCGACTGCCGGTTCTGCTTCGGGTTGGTTTCTTCCAATCTGAGCAGGAACCAGCCCGTGACCGCCAGCGCCAAAGCACCGATCACCAGGAAGATCGCCCGCCATCCCGCGAGCTCGAGAATCGCATAGCCCAGGCTGGGCGCGAAAGTCGGCACCGCCATGAACAGCATCGCCACCACCGCCTGCAGCTTGGCCATGCCGGCACCTTCGTAGCGATCGCGGATGATCGCCAGCGGCAGCACCGTCAGCCCGGACGATGCGAACCCCAATATCGCGCGCAGCGCCAGAAGCACATGGAAGTCGCGCACCAACGCCGAAACCGCATTGACGATGACGAACAACGCCATGTAGCCGAGCAGGACTGGTTTGCGCCCGTAGCGATCGGAGATTGTTCCAGGTATCAGCGAACTCAATCCCGAACTGATCAGGAAAACGCTGATGATCAGTTGGCGCTGGTTCGATTGGGCAACCTCAAAATCGGCAGCGATATGTCCGAGAGCCGGCAGCAGCGAGGTGAAGGCAAGCGACTGGAGCGCCTGTATCATCGCCATCATGGCAATGAATTCCCGGCGACCACTGCGGGGTCCAGCCGCAGGATTTTCGAGGTTCATCTAACCCTGCTCTCCTGAATCTACCACGGAGCGTCATCTATCCGCAACAAGCGAGCAAGAGTTCAAGGTGTGCCGCTCTCACTGTGCAGTGCATTGCAAAAGGTGGTACACAAGCTCAAGTTGAGCCGGGCCAACCGATCGCTTCGCTCGCCAGCCGCGCCGCCTCCATAATTCGTGCGATCTTTGCCTCGCTGAAATAGGTCTTGTCCTGTGAACGAGCAAGAACGCTCATCGTCGCGGCCAAGCTATTCTGCGAGTCGAAAACCGGCACTGACACCGCTGCAAGACCTGGCACTACCGAGCCGCATGTTCTCGCATATCCAAGTTTGCGCACAGATTGGATTTCCTTGGACAGATCGGCATCTTTAACGATTATCCCCTTGGCTCTTTCCATCTCGATGCGCTCTCTAGTCTGCGCAGGTGGGCAATGGGTTAGGAAAAGACTGCCGGTGGAGGAGCCTTGCAACGGCAAAGTGGATCCAACATGCATTGAAGTGAATAGTGGGATGCCACCGTCAATCCAGCGAATTACCGTCGGCCCATAGTCGCCCCAAACGCTGAGTAACCCGGTCGTTTGCAACTCATTCAGCAGTCCCTCAAGGTGTCTTGTGGCGATTCGCACTGGATCGAGCGTTGCAATCGCCCCTAGCCCCAAGCGTACCGCAAGGGTACCAAGTGAATACCGGCCGCTGGACGCATCCTGCTCTACCATTCCGGCATTGACGAAGGCAAGCAAATATCGGTGTGCTTGACTGCGGGACAGCCCAGAATGGTACGCAACATCGCGAAGAAAAGATCCACCAGGATCTGTTTTCAATAGAGAAAGTAGCACCCTTGCACCAATTTCTACGGATTGAATTGATTTCCTTCGGCTAACAACCTCCGGAATATCGACGCTGGACACTTTATATGCATCGGGTTTTGTCATACTCAATTTTTGACCTGTTCATCTGAAAATAGACAGTTTTCCCTAATGCCATGCTAGGGTGCGAGCCACGGTTTCGCAACCGCCTATTGGATAGCCCCTAGTGGATGGAATCTAACGCTTGGTGCCCGCGCTTGACGGCGGCGATGATTTTGTCGGGATCGGCGGCCCAGGTGAAGGGCTTGGGCTGCTGGTTGTGCTCGGCGAGGAAGCGGTTGATGGCGGCCTGGAGGTCGATGACGGAGTGGAAGACGCCGCGTTTCAGGCGCCGTTTCGACAGCTTGGCGAAGAAGCCCTCCACCGCGTTGAGCCATGAGCATGAGGTCGGGGTGAAGTGGAAGGTGAAGCGGCTGTGCCGGTCGAGCCAACGGCGCACCTTGGGGTGCTTATGGGGAGCATAGTTGTCGAGGATGACGTGCACGGCCTTGTTGGCGGGAACCTCGGCGTTGATGGCATTGAGAAAGCGGATGAACTCCTGATGGCGATGGCGCTGCATGTTCCTGCCGATGACGGTGCCGTCGAGCACGTTGAGGGCGGCAAACAGCGTGGTCGTGCCGTTGCGCTTGTAGTCATGCGTCATGGTGCCGAGTCTGCCCTTCTTCATCGGCAGGCCGGGCTGGGTGCGGTCGAGCGCCTGGATCTGGCTCTTCTCGTCGACCGACAGCACGATGGCGTGGGCCGGCGGATCGACATAGAGGCCGACGACGTCGCGCAGCTTGTCGACGAATTTCGGATCGTTGGAGAGCTTGAACTGCCGCCAGCGGTGGGGCGCGAGGCCATGTGCCTTCCAGATGCGCCGGACCGCGCTGGCGCTGATGCCGGCCGCCTTCGCCATCATGTCGGCCGTCCAGTGCGTCGTTTCGCCCGGCGGATCGGCAAGCGTCATTGCCACCACGTGCGCGGCGACATCGGGTCCGAGCGGCGGAATGCGCGACGGCCGCGTTTTGTCGCGCAGCAGCCCGTCGCAGCCTTCCGCGGCAAAGCGCTCCTGCCAGCGCCACACGCAGGTCTTCGACTTGCCGGTCCGGCGCATGATCTCGACGGTGCCGACGCCGTCGGCGGACAGAAGCACGATCTCGGCGCGCCAGACATGCTTCTGTGGGGCATTGCGGTCCCTAATCAGCGCCGTCAGACGGGCACGATCGGTCGGCGAAACGGTGAACGATATTCCTGTGCGCATGCGCCAGACTCGCATGCGAACGCAACAAAGGGAATCCCGAACCGGACTCTTATGTCAGGCGGAAACCACTAGCTAGATGCCGTAATGG
>NZ_LUFI01000074.1:0-23478 GCF_005281675.1 Sphingobium sp. MP9-4
GATCGCCGCGCGCTCCAGCCCCGAAGCCGCGGCCCCGCTGCGATCGGGCGCGGCGGCGCCCGGCGTCGCGGCCTGCTGACACCCGGCCAGAAGACATGCGAGAAAAAGGCTAGTGCGCCGCATCGACGCCCGGTTCATCGACCGCGCTCAGCCCATCGGGTCCGATCCGGCGGAAGAAGCAGGACCGCGCACCGGTGTGACAGGTCGGCCCCGCCGGCTCTGCCAGTACCCAGACGGCATCCTGGTCACAGTCGATCCGGATGTCGCGCACACCAAGCATATGGCCGGAGCTTTCGCCCTTCTTCCATAGCGATTTGCGGCTGCGCGACCAGAAATGGGCCAGGCCGGTCTCGACCGTCAGCGCCAGCGCATGCGCATTCATATGCGCCACCATCAGCACTTCCCCGGAGGTGACATGGGTCACCACCGCGGTGATAAGGCCATGGTCGTCATATTTGGGGTTGAGGGTCAGCCCCCGGTCGCGTGCGTCATCCATCCGCGCGCTATAATCGGCAATGCGGCCCGTGCGAAGTCCCTTCGGCGCTTTGCATTGGGGCACGGCCTGACAGCGCCATCGGGTCGGACTGTCGCATTTTGGCAAATCTGTTGCACGGATGCTACAGAATGGCGACAGTCCTGCTTGCCCCAAGGCCCGCGCGCGCATAGCGTCGCGCGCGATCCGCAACAGCGGACACAAGCAGGGAAACGGATGCCAGGCCAATCAAGGGGGCCAAATATGACATCTTCGCATATCTTCACCAGCATTTCGCGCGGCGCGCTCGCCGTCGCTCTCACCGCTCTGGCGCCGATCGGTGCCGCCCACGCCCAGACCGAAGCGCCTGCCGCATCGGGCGAAGGCCTGGGTGAAATCGTCGTCACCGCCTCGCGCCGGGCTGAAAATGCCAAGGACGTGCCGGTCGCCGTGACCGCCATCGGCGGCGAAAAGCTCGACGCGCTCAACAGCAGCGGCCTCGACGTCCGCTTCCTCGCCGCGCGCACGCCCAGCCTTCAGGTCGAAAGCTCGTTCGGCCGCACCTTCCCGCGCTTCTACATCCGCGGCCTTGGCAACACCGATTTCGATCCCAACGCCGCCCAGCCGGTCTCCGTCGTGCTCGACGATGTCGCGCTCGAAAATCCGATGCTCAAGAGCTTCCCGGTGTTCGACCTTGCCAGCGTTGAAGTGCTGCGCGGCCCGCAGGGCACGCTGTTCGGCCGCAACACCCCGGCGGGCGTCGTCAAGATGACCTCGGCCGCGCCGACCGATCATTTCACCGGCTATGCCAGCGCCTCCTGGGCGACCTACAACACCGTCAATGCCGAAGCCGCGATCGGCGGCCCGATCGCCGACGGCCTCAGCTTCCGCGTGTCGGGCCTGCTCCAGCGTCGTGACGACTGGGTCAAGAACGACAATGAAGGCGGCAACGCCGCCAGCGAGCTGGAAGGCTATCGCGACATGGCCGGCCGTGTGCAGCTGGCCTATGAAGCCGGCGACTTCAAGGCGGTGCTGAGCGGTCATTATCGTGACCTGGACGGCAGCCCGCGCGTGTTCCGCGCCAACATCTTCAAGCAGGGCAGCAACCATTTCGTCGACGGCTTCGACAAGGATCATGTGAACCTGGACGGCTATACCAGCCAGTCGATGAAGCAGGGCGGCGGCAATCTGCGCATGCAACTCCATGTCGACGGCCTGGGCACCTTCTTCTCGACCACCGGCTATGAGAAGGCCAGCGTCGAAAGCACCGGCGATATCGATGGCGGCGGCTGCTACCCCTATACCGGCTGCACCGCCGGCCAGCTCGGCGTCGGCTCGTTCGATTCCAACACCGGCGGCGTGACCAAGCCGGAGGAATTCAGCCAGGAATTCCGCTTCGCGACGGACGACATGAACGGCATCCGCCTGCAGGCGGGCACCTACTTCTTCCACCAGCGCCTGAAGTATAACGAATATGCCTATGATCTCGCGGGCAACCGGGTGAGTGCGATCCTGCACAACAACACCAACGAGAATATCGGCCTGTTCGCCTCGGGCGAAGCCAAGGTGACGTCGGCCCTGACGCTGCGTGCCGGCGTGCGTTATTCGCACGACGACAAGCGCGACACGATCACGCTCGATCCGGCGCTCGCCGCCAGCAGCATCTCGTCGCAGCTGATCGGCGTCGACCTGCCGCTCAGCAACACCGCGCAGGGCAGCAACCTGTCCTGGGATGTCAGCGCCACCTATGCGCTCAGCCCCGACGTGAACCTCTATGGCCGCGTCGCCACCGGCTATCAGGGCCCGGCGATCCAGGACCGCGTGACCTTCTTCAGCGTCCCCTCGGTCGCCAAGAAGCAGACCACCATCTCCTATGAAGGCGGCATCAAGGGCGCGATCGCCAACATGGTCCGCTTCGACCTGTCGGCCTATTACTGGAACACCGACGATCTGCAGCTGACGGCTGTCGGCGGCGTCGGCAACTCGGCCCGCCTGATCAACGTGAACAAGGCGGTCGGCTATGGTCTGGAAGGCAATCTGGAGGCGCAGCCGCTCGATCACCTGAACCTGACCGTGGGCGGCAGCTACAACTTCACCGAAATCCGCGACAAGAACGCCTTCGTGGCGGTCTGCGGCTCGGGCATGTGTACCCCCACCGGCAACACCTTCGTCGATGGCGGCACCACCTACAGCTATCTGGACGGCAATGACCTGCCCCAGGCGCCGCGCTACATCGCCAATGCGACCCTGCGCTATGGCATTCCGGTCGGCGACGCGGGCGAAGTCTTCGCCTATACCGACTGGGCCTATCGTAGCAAAATCAACTACTTCCTCTACTCGGCGGCCGAATTCCGCGGACGTTCGTCGCTGGAGGGTGGCCTCAAGGTCGGTTACAAGTCGAACCATGGTTATGAGATCGCAGCCTTCGCCCGCAACATCACCAACCAGATCCGCGCCGTCAGCGCGATCGACTTCAACAACCTGAACGGCATGATCAACGAACCGCGCATCATCGGCGGCATGATCAAGGCCAGCTTCTAAACCGAAGTCTAAACGCCCCATAGGCGTTAGTCGGCAGAGGAAGGGCGTCCCGCAAGGGGCGCCCTTTCTTGTTGCGCCCAGGGCAGCGGAAAGCCGCCGCCACGCGCCAGGAAAATGATCGAAGCCAGAAACGCGAAAACCCCATCCTGCCGAGGCAGGACGGGGTTTCATTTCGCGCATTCCCGAAGGAAATGGGGCGATCGACGGGATCCGAACCCGCGACCTCCGGTACCACAAACCGGCGCTCTAACCAACTGAGCTACGATCGCCACAGGGGCTGTTGCCCCGCGAGAAGGGCCACATATGCGGCCGCCCCTCCCCCGTCAAGCAGCTTATGTCAAAGGATGAAAATTATCGCCCGGCATCGTTGCCGGACGCCGCCAGACGGGCGCGCAGCACGGCCAGTTCGTCCGCCCCGACGCGCGGCCGACCCTCCGCCGGCTTGCCCTTGCGCAGCTTCTTGCGATCCTTTTCCGACGGATCGACGGCGCGAACCCGGACCGCGGCATGGCCCTGCCCGCGAATCCCCAGTTCCTCCGCCGCGCCGCGCGACAGGTCGATGATCCGCCCGCGCGAAAAGGGACCACGGTCGTTGATCCGCACCAGGATCGTGCGTCCGCTATCCAGCGCCGTCACCTCGACATAGGCGGGCAAGGGCAGGCTGGTATGTGCCGCCGTGATCCAGCCCGGCCGGAAGCGTTCGCCATTGGCGGTGCGATTGCCCGATTCCGATCCATACCAGCTGGCATAGCCGACCAGGTCATAGCCCGGCTGGTCGGCCGGCACGTAGGTGGTGCCGCGCACCGTATAGGGCTTGCCGATGCGCACCGGCATGTCGCTCACCGGACGGAAATTCCCCCCGCCACAGGCCGACAATGCCCCCAGCAGCGCCAAGGCTGCACCCGAAGTCCCGATACCCCGTCTGATCGCTCTCATGCCCCCTCCTACCTCCGCAGGCGCAGCAGGTCGAGGGCAGCGGGCCGATCATCGCCGCGATCCGGCGCACAAGGCCATGAAAAAAGGGGCAGAGACCCCCGGCCCCTACCCCTTCCTTTCGACATGCACGCGCCGGGCGGGTTTCCCCTGCCGCAGCGCCACTCTCCCTCACTCTGTCCCGACCGCGACGCCGGCAAAATCATCGAATGACAAGGCGCCCGAATGGGCGCGCCTGCATCCTTAGTTGACCGAATCCTTCAGGCCCTTGCCGGCCTTGAACTTCGGCTGCGACGACGCCTTGATCGTCATCGTCTCGCCGGTGCGCGGGTTGCGACCGGTCGAAGCCTTGCGCTGCGACACGGAGAAAGTGCCAAAACCAACCAGGCGCACTTCGTCGCCCTTCTTCAGCGCGCCGGTGATGGCGTCGAACACGCCCTCGACCGCCTTGCTGGCGTCGCTCTTGCTGAGACCGCTGCTTTCAGCGACGGCGCTGATAAGATCCTGCTTGTTCATGCCTTGGGAACCCCCTTTATAGATGTTGGATAGTCAAGGAATCGCGGCGTAGGCGGGGCAATAAGGCCCAGCTTTCAAGCGGTGTCAAAGGGAAAGCGTCAAAAAAGCCGGCTCCGGCGCGTTTTTGCCCCCATGGGCATAAACGCGCCGAAAACCGGGCTTTTAGTGACGGATAGCGGGATCGCCGTCGCGACCCTGGCCGGCGCTGGGCTGCGCCGCCAGATCATCTTCCTCGGTCCAGGTGATCGCTTCGGGCTTGGACACCAGCGCGCGCGCCAGCACCTCGTCGACATGGGACACCGGAACAATCTCCAGCCCCTCGCGAATGTTGGCCGGAATTTCCGCTAGGTCTTTCTCGTTTTCCTGCGGGATCAGCACCGTCTTGATGCCACCACGCAGCGCCGCCAGCAGCTTCTCCTTGAGGCCGCCGATCGGCAGCACCCGGCCGCGCAGCGTCACCTCGCCGGTCATCGCCACATCCTTGTGGACGGGAATGCCGGTCAAGGTCGACACGATGGTCGTGACCATGCCGATACCGGCCGACGGACCATCCTTGGGCACCGCGCCCTCGGGCAGGTGGATATGGATGTCCTTGCGGTTGAACAGGCTCGGCTTGATGCCATAGCCGGGCGAGCGCGCCTTCACATAGGAGAAGGCGGCCTGCACCGATTCGTTCATCACCTCGCCCAGCTTGCCGGTCGTCTTGATCAGGCCCTTGCCGGGCACGGTGACCGCCTCGATCGTCAGCAGTTCGCCGCCCACCTCGGTCCAGGCCAGGCCGGTGACGGCGCCGATCTGGTTCTCTTCCTCGCCCACGCCGTGACGGAATTTCCGCACGCCGGCATAGTCGGCCAGGTTTTCGGGCGTGATCTCGACCTTGTCGAACGCGCCTTCCAGGATCTTGCGCAGCGCCTTGCGGGCCAGACGCGCCACTTCCCGCTCCAGCGTGCGGACGCCGGCTTCACGGGTATAGTAACGGATCAGGTCGCGCACCGCGGCCTCGGTCACCTCGAACTCGCCATTCTTCAGGCCATGGGCGTCGATCTGCTTGGGCACCAGATGGCGCTGGGCGATCTCGACCTTCTCGTCCTCGGTATAGCCTTCGAGCCGGATGATCTCCATGCGGTCGAGCAGCGGCTGCGGCAGGTTCAGCGAGTTGGCCGTCGTCACGAACATCACGTCGGACAGGTCGACGTCGATCTCCAGATAATGGTCCTGGAACTTGCTGTTCTGTTCGGGGTCCAGCACTTCCAGCAGCGCCGATGCCGGATCGCCGCGGAAATCCTGGCCCAGCTTGTCGATCTCGTCGAGCAGGAACAGCGGGTTCATGGTGCCCGCCTTCTTCAGGTTCGACACGACCTTGCCCGGCAGCGATCCGATATAGGTGCGGCGATGGCCACGGATCTCGGCTTCGTCGCGCACGCCGCCCAGCGACTGGCGCACGAACTCGCGGCCCGTCGCCTTGGCGATCGAACGGCCCAGCGACGTCTTGCCGACGCCCGGCGGGCCGACGAGGCACAGGATCGGCCCCTTCAGCTTGTTGGTACGCGCCTGCACCGCCAGATATTCGATGATCCGGTCCTTGACCTTCTCCAGCGCGAAATGATCCTCGTCCAGGATCGCCTGCGCCTTCTTGAGGTCGGTCTTGACCCGGCCCTTCTTGCCCCAAGGCAGGCCCAGCAGCACGTCGAGATAGTTGCGCACCACCGTCGCTTCGGCCGACATGGGCTGCATGCCCTTGAGCTTCTTGAGCTCGGCCGTCGCCTTGGCGCGCGCTTCCTTGCTCAGCTTCGCCTTGGCGATCTTGTCGGCCAGTTCGGCAAGCTCGTCGCCTTCCTCGCCCTCGCCATTGCCCAGCTCGCGCTGGATCGCCTTGAGCTGCTCGTTCAGATAATATTCGCGCTGGGTCTTTTCCATCTGGCGCTTCACGCGGCCACGGATCTTCTTCTCGACCTGCAGCACGCCCAGCTCGCCTTCCATGAAGGCAAAGACCATCTCCAGCCGCTTGACCGGATCGGGCTCGACCAGCAGCGACTGCTTGTCGGCAACCTTGACGTTGATGTTGGCGGCGACGGAATCGGCCAGGCGACCGGCATCGTCGATCTCGCGCAGCTGCACCGGCGTTTCGGCCGGCAGCTTCTTGTTGAGCTTGGCGTAATTCTCGAATTGCTCGGCCACCGAGCGCATCAGCGCAGCGGCTTCCGGACCTTCGGCGACGATCTCCTCGACCGGCGCGACCTCGGCGACCAGATAGCCCGCCTCGGCCGGCGCCAGATCGGCCAGCTGGGCGCGATGCTTGCCCTCGACCAGCACGCGCACCGTGCCGTCGGGCAGCTTGAGCAGCTGCAGCACCACCGACACCACGCCGGTGTCATACAGCGCGTCCTTGCCCGGATCATCCTCGGCCGGGTCCAGCTGGGACACCAGGAAGATTTCCTTATTGCCCTCCATCGCCGCTTCCAGCGCGGCGACGCTCTTGTCGCGACCGACGAAAAGCGGGACGATCATCTGCGGGAAGACGACGATGTCGCGCAGCGGCAGAAGGGGATATTGCGTAGTCATTCACTCTCCAGGGCCGGACTTGCGGCCCGTCATGCGGTTCATCGCCTTTATGGGGATGCCCGTCGCGTCAATCAATCAGCGATCACCATATTGCTGCAACGATGAACAAGGGCTTATCCGCCAGCGGCAGCCCCGGAACGGCAATGCGCGCCGGCTCAGAAGGGCAGCTTGAAGCCCGGCGGCAGCGGCAGGCCGGCCGTCATCTTGCCCATTTCGGTGTTGCTGACCTCGTCCGCCTTCTTGCGCGCATCGTTGAACGCGGCGGTGATAAGGTCTTCCAGCATCTGCTTTTCCGACGGCGCCAGCAGGCTGTCGTCGATCGACACGCCCAGGATGCGGCCCTTGGCCGACGCCTTCACCTTGACCAGGCCGCCACCGGCCGCGCCTTCGACTTCCAGCTTGTCCAGATTGTCCTGCGCGCGCTGCAGCTCTTCCTGCACGCGGCTGGCCATCCCCAATATTTCGTTCAGATCCTTCATGCTTCAGCACTCCATTGTTCCGGCTCATCCGAATGGACCAGCTCGGCATCGGGGAAGGCGTCCATTGCCGCCTTGACCACCGGGGTTTCCAAAATTGCGGCGCGGCTGTCGGCCAGCTGGCGCTGTTCATTGGCCAGCAGGGTCGGCTTGGCCTCCCCCTCGCCCTGCGTCACCGTCCAGGCAACGCCGGTCACCTCGCGCAGCGCCGGGATGATCCGGGTGGCGAAGTCGGGCGACAGGCTGGCCGTGCCGCGATACTCCAGCATTGGCGGATCATAGCGGATGATCCCCACGCAATCATGCATTTCCTGCGCCAGATGCCCCTTGCTCTTCTGCCAGAAGGCTTCGATCAGATCCTCGAAGGTGGCGGGCAGGCTGGACGCGGGTTCCGGCGCGGGCGCGGCAGCAGCGGGCGCCTGACCCGGCATCGCCGGCGCGGCCGCCGGCACCCCGCCCTGCAGCATCCGGGCAAGGTCGCTGGGATCAGGCATGGTCGCGGCATGCATCACGCGCAGCAGCGCCATCTCGCACGCCTCGATCGGCAGGGCGGCGGTCGCCACTTCGTCATGGCCCTTGAGCATCAGCTGCCACAACCGGTGCAGCGGGCCAAAGCCGATCTGCGACGCCCAGTCGGCCAGCGCGCCGCGTTCCTCGTCGGACTGGCCCGGCGTCGCAATGTCGCGCCCGGCCTTCACCAGCGTGACCGCATGCACCAGTTCCAGCAGGCCGCGCATCAGCGACAGCGGCTCGACCCCCAGCGCATATTGATCGCGCACCCCGCTCAGCAGCGCGGCGGTATCGCCCTCCAGCAGCAGGCCGAGCAGCCGGCGCGTCGAGCCGCGATCCGACAGGCCCAACATCTCGCGGACCTGCGCGGCCGTGACCATCGGCTCGCCCTCGCCCATTTCGGCATGGGCGATCGCCTGGTCCAGGATCGACAGGCCGTCACGCGCGGAGCCCTCGGCCGCCTGCGCGATCAGCGACAGCGCATCCGGCTCGGCCGCGACCTGTTCGGCCTCGACCACATGGGCGAAATGGCCGGCCAGCATCTCGGCCGGGATGCGGCGCAGGTCGAACCGCTGGCAGCGCGACAACACCGTCACCGGCACCTTGTTCACCTCGGTCGTGGCGAACAGGAATTTCACATGGGCCGGCGGCTCCTCCAAAGTCTTCAGAAGCGCGTTGAACGCGTTCTTCGAGAGCATATGGACTTCGTCGATGATGTAGATCTTGTAGCGCGCAGACACGGCGGCATAGCGCACCGCCTCGATGATCTCGCGCACGTCGTCGACGCCGGTATGGCTGGCGGCGTCCATCTCGACCACGTCGATATGCCGGCCCTCGGCGATCGCCATACAGGGTTCGCACACGCCGCACGGGTCGATCGTCGGCCCGCCCTGCCCATCCGGGCCGATGCAGTTCAGCGCCTTGGCGATCAGCCGCGCGGTCGACGTCTTGCCGACCCCGCGCACGCCGGTCATCAGAAAGGCATGGGCGAGGCGCCCGCGCCGGATCGCATTGCCCAGCGTCTGGACCATGGCGTCCTGCCCGATCAGCTCGCGAAAGTTGCGCGGACGATATTTGCGCGCAAGCACGCGATAGGGCTGAGGGGAATCGGACATGCCTGTTTCCTAAAGCCTGATCGTTGGCGGTGGAAGCGCTTTGCGCGCCGTCACCGTGCGCCGGGCCACGATCCCGAACGGACCCCAATGGTGACAATGCTGCGTGAAAAGGTGGGAGCCGGAACGACCCGCAGAAAAATCGTTGTGGCTGCTTCCGTCAGGACCTGACCAGGTTGGCGACGACTACGTCCGCCCGACTCCCGGCCGGGCATATGGCGAACTCATGACAGGAAGGCAAGGGCTTGCATGCCCTCGCCATGCCATAAGCCTAGTTCAGCCCGCTCTTCTGCGCCTTGCTGACGAATTCCAGCGCCGAATGGGCGGCTTCGGCGATCGCCGCCTCGGCCTTCTTGTCGTCCACGGTCGGCCGGTCGAGATAGATGGCCAATATATATTCCTCACCCGCCGGCGACTTCACCAGCGCGACGTCATTATAGGCGGTGCCACAGCTGCCGGTCTTGCTCCCTGAGGTCCAGCCTTCGGGCAGGCCCGCCTTGATCCTTTTGTCGCCAGTGGTGCTGGCATTCAGCCAGCCGCGCAGCCTGTCGGCATCGGCCGCCTGCATATCGCGGAACAGCAACCGCCCCATCAGGCCGGCCATCGCCGCCGGACTGGTCGTGTCGCGCGGATCGCCAGCGACATTCTCGTTCAACTCGGGTTCGATACGGTCGAGCCGCGTGATCTTGTCGCCATGGGCACGGATGAAGGAGGTCAGCCCCTCCGGCCCGCCCAGCATCGGCAGCAACAGGTTGGCGGCACTGTTGTCGCTGACCTCCACGGCCGCCGCGGCCAGTTCGGCCATCGACATGCGGCCGCGCTTCTTGTTCTTCTTCACCACCGGCGCGTAATCGAGAATATCGTCCTTGGTGAAGGGTATCTCCCCCTCCAGCCCGAACTTGCCGCCCTGCGCGCCGATCAGCACGGCAGCCGCGAGCGGCGCCTTGAAGGTCGAGCACATGGCAAAGCGATCATCGCGGTTGAAGCCCAGGATCAGCGCACCGTCGCGATCGACCAGCGCGATGCCCATGCGCCCGCCGGTCTCCTCCTCGATCTCCTTGGGATTGCGGACGGAGGTGAGCGCGGATTGCGGCACCAGATAGCGCGGTGCGGGCGGCATCAATGTCGGCAAGGTCGGCACCTCTTCCGCCTTCTTGGCCGGCGCCTTCTTCTTGGGCGCGGCCGACAGCGGCAAGGCCACGACCAGACAGGCGGTCAGCGCCGCGAGCGAGAGGGATTTGCGCAGCGCCATGGCTTACATACCTTGCATATTGTTGAATTCGCCAGGGATACGGACAGTCAGCGCGTCCAGTTGCTCGGACAGGATGATCTGGCAGGCCAGGCGGCTGGTGCGGGTCGCCGCAGCGGCCAGGTCCAGCATATCCTCCTCATCCTCGCTCGCGCGCGGCAGGCGGTCGAAATCGGCGGCATCGACGATGACATGACAGGTCGAACAGGCCATCTGCCCTTCGCATGTTCCTTCCAGCGGCTGACCCGCCGCCTGTGCAACCTCCAGCAGGACGGACCCGGCAGGCGCATCGACCTCCAGTCGATTTTCGCCGTCGGCGCTGATGAAGGTGACCATGGTCATGCTATGCGATGCTCCCTGCTCACGGCGCCGCTTGTGCGGTCGCCGCCCCGTTAATCACCTTCGCAGCCTCCTCCAGTTCGGCCGGTGTCGTGTATCGGCCAAAGCCGATCCGCACCGATCCGCGCGCCTGACTGTCTGAAAGACCCAAAGCACGCAGCACATGGCTAGGCCGCCCGGACCCGCTCGCGCAAGCGCTGCCGAGCGAAAAAGACACATTGCGGCAATCGGACAACAATCGCGCGCCGTCGATACCAGCGCGACGAATGTTGAGATTGCCGGGATAACGCGCGTCGGCGCTGCCGTTCAGCGTCCAGTCGGCGAACAGTGCGCGCGCCTGCGCAGACAGCGCCGCGATGTGCGCGCGATCGGCTTCGGCCTGTTCCCGCATCAGGCGCGCCGCCACGCCAAAGCCGGTGCACAAGGCGGGCGACAAGGTGCCCGACCGCAGCCCGCCTTCCTGTCCGCCGCCATGGATCAGCGGGTCGATCTTCACCCCGTCGCGCAGCCACAGCGCGCCGATGCCCTTGGGGCCGTGAATCTTGTGCGCACTGATCGCCACCATGTCGCACGGGTCGGGGATCGGCACCCGGCCATAGCCCTGCACCGCGTCGCACAGGAACAGCGCGCCCGCGCCATGGGCCAGTTCCGCCAGCGCGCCGACCGGCTGGATCACGCCAATCTCGTTATTGACCAGCATCGCGACGACCAGCGCCACCCCCGGCACGATCGCCCGCGCCGCCGCAGCCAGATCGACCAGCCCGTCGCCATCCACCGGCAGGACTGTCACCGCCCGCCCCATCCGCCGCATCGCCGCCACCGTATCCAGCACGGCGGCATGTTCGGTCGCGATGGTGACGATGCCGCCCGCCGGCGCGCCCTGGATCGCGATGTTCAGCGCCTCGGTCGCGCCGGAGGTGAAGAGCAGCTTTCCGCCCGGCGGCAGCAACTGGCCGATCGCATCGCGCGCCAGTTCCACCTGCGCCGCCACCATGCGCCCGGCGCGATGCGCGCTGTGCGGATTGGCGAACTGGTCGCGCAGCAGCGGCACCATCGTCTCGAAAGCTTCGGGCGCCAGCGGCGTCGTCGCCTGATAGTCGAGATAGATCACCGGCCCGCCCGCTCCGCCATGGCGGTCCATGTGGCTAGGAAGCGATCGACATCGCCCGCGCTGGTCTGCGGGCCGAAACTCACCCGCACCACTTCGCCCGCCGCCGCCGCGTCCCAGCCCATCGCGCCCAGCACATGGCTGGTCTTGAGCGATCCGGACGAACAGGCGCTACCCGCCGACACGGAAATGCCGGCAAGGTCGAACTGGATCAGCTGCGCCCGCGCCGACAGGCCGGGCATGCGATAGCTGGCGATCGCCGGCAAACGCGGCGCACCACGCGCCACGATCTGCCCGCCCGCCGCCTCGATCCCGGCGTCCAGCCTTGCCCGCAGCGCGGCCGCCACCGGCATCCATTCGCCCCGCGCCTCCAGCGCCGCCGCCATAGCCATGATCGCCGGCAGATTTTCGGTGCCGGCGCGATAGCCCTGCTCCTGCCCGCCGCTCGGTTCGACCAGCGCCAGGTCGCGGATCAGCAGCGCGCCGATCCCCGGCGGCCCGCCGAACTTGTGCGCGCTGATCGCGATCATGTCGGCGTCGGGCAGGGCCAGCTTGCCCGCACTCTGGGCGCAATCGGCAAACAGCAGCACCCCCCCGCGCCGGAAATCCGCCAGTGGCTGGATCACGCCCGTTTCGTTGTTCACATGCTGGATCGCGACCAGACTGCCCGGCGCCAGCTCCGGCAGCAGCACCCGGCCATCGCCATCCACCGCCAGCCGCTCGGCCTCCCTGGTCACGCGCAGCACCGCATCATGCTCGACCGGCGAGGTGATGATTCGCGCCGCCTTGGCGCGGGTCAGCGCGATGGCGATCGCCTCGCTCGCGCCGGAGGTGAAGAGGATATGGCCATCCCATCCCAGCGCCGCCGCGATCCGCCGCCGCGCATCCTCCAGCATCGCCCGCGCCGCGCGCCCGTCGCTGTGCGGGCTGGACGGGTTGGCCCAGCCCGCCATCGCGGCGACCATCGCGGCCTGCGCCTGCGGCAGCATCGGGGTGGTTGCGGCATGATCGAGATAAAGGCGGTCGGCGGCCAAGCGGAACTACTCATTGATTGCGGAAATGGCGGCGGCATCTATATAGGCGGATTGCCGCGCTGCGCCAGCGTGAAGGCCATATGGCCAAGCCCCGGCGCGCGCACGGACCCTTTCCTCGCTGCCCCGTGGCAGCCCAGACCATAACAGGTGCCATGCCCGACGTCATTTTCCCCGGACCCGAAGGTCGCCTCGAAGGCCGCTTCAGCCCCCCGCCCCGCCCGCGCGCGCCGGTCGCCATGATCCTGCACCCGCATCCGCAGGGCGGCGGCACGATGAACGACCGCATCACCCAGGCACTCTACAAGACCTTCGTGAAGCGCGGCTTTGCCGTACTGCGCTTCAACTTCCGCGGCGTCGGCCGCAGCCAGGGCACGTTCGACAATGGCATCGGCGAACTCAGCGATGCCGCAGCGGCGCTCGACTGGGTGCAGAGCTTCCACCCCGAAGCGCAGACCACCTGGATCGCCGGCTTCTCCTTCGGCGCCTGGATCGGCATGCAGCTGCTGATGCGCCGCCCGGAAATCCGCGGCTTCATCTCGGTCGCGCCGCCGGCCAACATGTATGACTTCTCGTTCCTGGCGCCCTGCCCCTCGTCGGGCATCATCGTCCAGGGCACGGCGGACGAAGTGGTGACCGCCAGCGCGGTGCAGAAGCTGGTCGACAAGCTGCGCACCCAGAAGGGCATCACCATCCATCATGACGAGATCAAGGGGGCCAACCACTTCTTCGAGCATGAGCTGGACCAGCTGATGAAGTCGGTCGACAATTATCTCGACATGCGCCTGTCGCCGGACTCGCCGATCCGCTGAGGACCGGCCCGATCGGGATCATGGAGGGGCTGCCGCCGCGCAGCCCCTTTTTCTTTGCCCGCACGAACCGCCTGCCGATCAGGACCGGTACCACACCCACCGCATCCAGCACCGACCCGCGAGCGCATGTCGATCAGCCTGATTTTCGCGATTTCAAAACCCCGCCTCTGGCCTTTTGCAGCGGTATGCCCATCGCCCCTCGCCATGAAGCCTTGATGGCCATGCCCAGAAAGAGCGCCATCCACTCACTCGACGGCTTCTCCCAAAAGCTGACCTTGGCATATCAGTCATCCCGGACTTGATCCGCGCCCCATTCGGCAGTCCCTATCTGGCGTAGTGCAAAATGGATCCTGACCTCCGTCAGGATGACGCCCGTGGCGATTGGCAGGTTTCGACCAGTTGCTGACATTTATTCCCCGACGTAAATGTGGCGCATGATTAAGACAAAATCGGTGATCTGTGCTTTATGCGCCTTGATGACTGCCTGTTCGGAGGCGAGCCAGCAGTCATGCACTGATGATTGCAGAGCTTATCACAGGGATCCGGATTTGGTGAACCAAGTTGTCCGCGATACCGGCCTGCCTCTTTGCAAGGACGCGAGTATTTTCAAAACGACTAGGCCCGCCCGAGAGATAAGCAATCCCATTGCTGATTATGAAGTTCAGGTTGTTCTGGAAGGCTACTGCCCAGAGAGTTTGGATGGGTTTCTCGATAAGGATGGGGTGGCTACCTTTCTGACCTCTGCTGGTCGGCACGTCACAGTCAGCGCGTCAATCTATTCAACATACGTAATTTCGGTTTGGTGGGCATCTGAGAAGACTGTCCGTTGATCACCCCTGATCGTCGCTCATCCTGCCGATCGGCACGTGTCCTGCCCGATAGTGGCCTGTCCGCTCGTGGGCCGAAAAGCTGCCCGGCACGAAGCGACCAGAAGTTGCCTTCCATGCGTCGAATTGCGGTGCCTAGTTGCGGACACTCCGTTGAATGGGATAACCATCATCTATGACGCAACTGACAGAGTTAGAGCGAGCAGCAATAGAGGCGATCTTGGCCGAAAAGCCGGATCATTTCGGTCCGTTGAGCGAGCAGCTTCAATCTGTGACGGTTGAGAAGCGAGAGAATACCGGTGGTGGCTTCTTCACGACAATCTCGGTATCCTCGTTAGCACCGGCCGCAATCGTACCCAGCCCTTTGGGGCTGAAAGTGTATGCAAACATAGATGGCATGGAACACGGCCTTGGGATGCTCCTGTTTTTCGAGCAAGGGCGAATGAGCCTTTTGGAAGGGTATTCTGTCGGCGGGGAAAATACTTCTGCGATCGAGTTTGGGACGGTCGCTTTTGCGATCAACGATTCGCCAGCCACATTGCATGGGAATGTCAGATAGTCGCCACACGCTGCCCACGAGCAGATATTCCGCTACCCACCCAACTCCGTCACTCCAGCGAAGGCTGGGGTCTCAGGCGGTGGCAGAAGGAGGCCGCCGTCTAGCGCTATCCGTTTTTGTCGCGTGCGCCTGCCTGAGACCGCAGCCTTCGCTGGGGTGACGAGATAAGGACCAGTCCGCTTCCCAGCCAAATCCCGCCCGGCAAAGGCTGTGATTTTCCTGTTCTTCAAGAGCGGGCGATAGTGGAGTGCGGTCAAGCGTCGCGCGGTTCATGCGCGCGGCGCCGTGAAGAAGGCGGAGGAAGGACAGGCCGAACGGCGCCAGACCAGCAACCAAGCCGCCATCCCGCCCGCGCCCTCCCCAGGGGCGCCGGCAGGATCAGGCCGGATCAGTTGGCCTTGGACAGGTCCACCTTCTCGACCCATTCGGGGTAGAAGGTCGGCTCGCGGTTGGACCAGCCGACCGCGGTGGCCGCCGCCTCGCTGATCGACTGCAACAGCAGCCGGCGCTTTTCGGGATGCAAATGCGGCAGGCTCGCCGCCGCGCAGAAGGCGCCCGGCAGCCAGGGCCTCGCCCCCGCCCCCAGCAGCCGCTCATAGAGGAAGCGATAGGCCGAGAAGCTCGCCAGCCGGTCCTGCCCCAGGTCGAAGGCCGACACCGTCACCAGCGGCGCCATGAACGGCTCCACCTGGTCCAGCCCGCTATCGTCGGGGACATGCGCCTTGATCTCGTCCAGCCGGCCATAGATGCGCGCCTGGGCGCGGATGCTGGCTTCCTCGACCATGTCGCGCGACCATAGCTTCATCGCGTCGCGGCGATGCAGCCCGATGTCCAGCGATCTGCGAATATATCTTTGCGTGGCCGACGGGAAACTGGCGAATTCCCGCAATTCCGCCAGGGTAATGGCCCCGTCCGCCGGTCTTGCACTCGTGCCCATTGCTCATGCCCTCCGACTTGAAGTCGATCAGCAGAACATGCGCCTCACATGGTTAGCAAAGGCTTAACGGGCACCTGTCCCACCGATTGTCACAAGGGACCAGATTTCGTTTTGCAGTGCAACATGATATTTTTGTGAAATGCGACGGACGGAGGATTATGCCCCCGCTTCAACCGCTTCGGCTTCCAGCAACCAGGCCAGTCCCGCCGTCGCATCATCGAATATCCGCAGATAGGGCTGCGTCATTTCGCGCTTCACCTGCAACCGCGTGATCGCGCTGCCGGTGATGATGGCGATCCGCCGGGCCTTGGGAAAATCGCCCAGATTCGCGCGGAAGGACGCGACCGCCTCCTGTGGCTGGGCGCTGCTGGCGCTCATGTCCATGCGCAGCAGATAGCCCGGCTTGAACCCCTCGGCCAGGAAGCGGGCCTTGCACTCGCGGGCATAGGCCGCGACTTCCTCCGCGGTGAACAGCTTGGACCATTTGATGTCCAGCAGGTTCAGATCATGGCGAAATTCGATGTGGTACATGGCGCAGTCTCCTGCGCGCTCCCTACCATGACCGGGTTAATATTTCGCCTCAGGGGCGCCCTGCTCAGGCCGGGCGCCGCTCCAGCACCGCGCCGATCATGCTGCGCCACACCGCCACGTCGCCGGCCCGCGCCATGTCGGCATCGGGTTCGCGCAGCGTGTGCAATATCGCATAGGCATCGTCGACATGGTCGGGCCAGGCCGCATCCACCGCGCCCGCCGCATGGGGATCCTTGCCGCCACCATTCAGGCTGAGCTGGCGCCCGGCCAGCACGCGGGCAATGCGTTCGATAGCGGGGGTGGTGGAAGTCGGCATCGTCGTCTGCTCCTCTCGCGCGGGAAGCCGGCCTACCGCCTGATGGCGGTCGGGACCGCGCTTGCCAGACTGGAATAACATGGATTTTCGCGGTCCGCTATCGGTCAGCGATCAGGCTTTTCGGGCCGGGGGCTTTTCTGGAAATCCAGAAGACGGCACCGGTTCGCCGTCATCGTCGGGCCGGCTGGTCGCGGGCGGGTCCGACGCGTCCATGCTGTCTTCCAGCGCCTCGTCCAGCTTCTTCTCGCTCTCGCGCTTCGTATCGCTCATCTGCGCGTCTCCTTTTCTCCTGCTGGATCAACCGACAGGAGCCAGCGCCGGTTCCGCACGCCACCGCTTCGACCAACCGCCAAGCCGCTTCGACCAGCATCGCGCGCAGGGGGCGACAGCGCCGGCAAGCTGGCGTAGATATCCTCCATGACACTTCCCACCGAAGACGGGCCACGCGGCGTGGCGCCTGCCGTCGCCCTTTATTCCATCATCGGCTTCTGGTTCTTCTATGCCGTGCTGATCAGCCTGCGCGCGGCGGTGGTCGGCTTCGATTCCCAGATCGAAATGGCGGCCCGCCGCGCGGTGGTGACATTGATCGGCATCATCGTCACCTGGGTGCTTTACCTGGTGCTGCGCCGGTTCGACGGCAAGCCGCTGATGATCCGGGTGGTGGCCGCCTTCTCGCTCGCCGCCCCCTTCGCGCTCGCCATGGCGGCGGCCAATTTCTATGTCTTCAACATTTATGACCCGGTCAGCATGTTCCCCGATGCGGATCATGAGAAATATACCCAACAGGGCTATGCCCTGACCGCGATCCTGGAAGATGCGCTCAGCCGCTATTTCTTCCTCGCCGCCTGGGCCGGCCTCTATCTCGCCCTCTCCTATGCCAGCGAAGCGCATCGCACCGAACGCCGCGCCGCCCGGCTGGAACGCGCCGCGCAGCAGGCCGAACTGCGCTCGCTGCGTTATCAGGTGAACCCGCATTTCCTGTTCAACACGCTGAACTCGCTCTCGTCCCTGGTGATGAAGGACCGGCGCGACGAGGCCGAACATATGATCATGTCGCTCTCCAATTTCTACCGCACCAGCCTCACCGGCGATCCGCTCGATGACGTGCAACTGGAAGAGGAAGTCCATCTCCAGAAACTCTATCTGGATATCGAGGCGGTGCGCTTCCCCGATCGGCTGGCTACCCGGATCGACATTCCCGCCGACCTGCTGACCGCCTGCGTGCCGGGCCTGATCCTTCAGCCTCTGGTCGAAAATGCGATCAAATATGGCGTCTCGCGCACCTCCAGCCCGGTCGCCATAACCATCCGCGCGCGCGAGGAGCATGGCCTGCTGCACCTCACCGTCGCCGACAATGGCGACAAGCCGCCCAGCCCCGGCGATGGCGGCAGTGGCATCGGCCTTGCCAATGTACGCGATCGCCTGTCCGCCCGCTTTGGCGATCAGGGCCGGATCGATTATGGTCCGCAGGCCGATGGCGGCTTTGCCGTCAATCTCTTCCTTCCGCTCAACCGCCGGGGGTGCTGACGCCCATGTCCATCCGCACCATGATCGTCGATGATGAGCCGCTCGCGGTCGAGCGATTGCAGATGCTGTGCGCGCGCGAACCGCGCATCGCGCTGGTCGGCACCGCCAATGATGGCGAGGCGGCGTTGCGCCTGGTCGAGGCCCTCAAGCCCGACCTGCTGCTGCTCGACATCGCCATGCCGCTGCTCGACGGCATCGGCGTCGCCCGCGCGATCAGCCAGATGGGCATCCGCCCGGCGATCATCTTCGTCACCGCCTTCGAAAGCTTCGCGGTCGAGGCGTTCGATCTCGCCGCGGTCGATTATCTGCTGAAACCCGTCGCCCATGATCGCCTGACCCGCGCGGTCGACCGCGTCGAACAGGCGCTGCGCAGCCGCGATGGCGAAGATGGTACCCCGCCCGCCCCGGCCGAACCCGCGCCCGAATGGGCCGAGGAATTCTGGGTGCCGCACCGCTCCGAACTGGTCCGCATCGCCGCCGACCAGATCGACCGGATCGAGGCGGAGCGCGACTATATGCGCCTCCATGTCGGCGCCCATAGCTATTTGCTGCACCAGACCATCAGTTCGCTGGAGGAACGGCTCGATCCGCAGGCGTTCGTCCGCCTGCACCGCTCGCACATCGTCCGCCGCCCGCATATCGCGCGGCTGCGCCATGATGGCAGCGGCGTCTGGTTCGCCGCGCTCGCCGACGGCAATGAGATCCGCATCGGCCGCACCTATCTCGCCAATGCACGGGCCATGACCGGCCGCTGAGAGTTCTTTTGGACATGCGCCTCCGGCGCACCGGCACCGGCCCGCTACCCGCTCAGTAGATCCACTGGATGCGGGTCAGCACCGTGTCGCTCTCGCCGCGCTCGCCGAACCGGTCGAGCCAGGTATGGCCCCAGGTCGCGCCGAATTTCCAGCGCGTCGTCGCCCACCAGTTGAGCCCCAGCATCGTCTTCTTGAAACGGCCACCCTCGATGCCATTATCGTCCAGGTCCATTTCCGAATAGCGCGCCACCAGTTCCGGCGCGCCCCAGCGGCCCTTGGGTATGACGCGCCGGGCATAGCCGACATTGCGGTCATAGGGCCGGGTTTCGCCGGTCAATATCCAGCTGCCGGTGACATACCAGCCATGGAAGACCGGATCGCGAAATTCGCGCGAATTGGTCCGGTTCAATATATATTCGCCCAGGAACGAGACCGGCCCGACATTCAGCAGCGCCTCGCCGGCAAAGCCGTCGCTGCTCTGCGCCGCGAATTTCCCGGTGTCGATCGCGACATCGCCGACATTGGTTTCTGCCCGGCCGCTATAGCGGATCGTGCCGTCCGCCGCCGCATGGCGATAGGCGACACCGACATGCAGGAACTCGTTGCGGTCCGGCACGTCCCAGATCAGCCCGGTCATGCGCGCCGAATAGTCCCAGCCACGATCGGTCGAGCTGCCGAAATCCCAGCTATCCTTGTAGGCCCCCGCCGAAAAGGTCGCCGCCTTGTTCGCGCCCAGCACCTGGACGAAGCGGACGCCGAAATTGCGCGACGTGAAAAAGGGCGTCAGCACGCGCTCGCTATGCGGCAGGTTCGCCGAATCCCCGACCATTTCGTACGAGAATGTCTCCTTGGTCTTGCCCAGCGTCATCTTGGTGCGGCTGCCCAGCGGAAAGGTCAGCGACGCGTCGGTCAGCTTCCATTTCTGCTCGGGGTTGGTGTCGAACCCCTTATATTCGCCGCTGACCTGATAACTTACCCGATAATCGCCGCCGACCGATCCGATCAGGCTGAGCCGCGCCGATCGCACCTGAAACTCATTCTCCTGCCGGCCGATCTGGCTTTCATTGACCGCGTCCTGGCTGAAATCGGTCCAGTCGCCGATCAGCGACAGGCCCAGCCGGATCTTGAAGAAGGGCAGTTCCTTGTTCGGGTCGGCGGGCTTGGCCGGCGCGAAATCGGGGACGACATAGCTCGGCGTCTCGTCCACCGCATGCACGTCGCCACCGCTATGATGGCCGATCGGTTCGTAGAGCGATTCCGTGCTCTGCGCTCGGACATCGGGCGCGCATAGCCCCCCGGCCATCAGCATTGCCATGATGACGGGCGAAGTGCCGGGAAGACGCGCGCGCATGACCATTATCCCCTTGAACCTGTCCCTTCTGATCGTCGCAAATCCGGAGGTCCGCCATCGGGGGAAATACCGAGAATGACCGGGGCGACGGGCCTTTTCCCACGCAAAAAGGGCCCGGCTCGCGCCAGGCCCTTTCCCTCCCTTGGCAGGATGATAGGCGTCAGTTGCCGACCACCGGCCGGGCATCCTTGGCATCGGCATAGCGTTCGTTGGTCTGGGCGCGGGCGATGGCGGTCGCGATCGGCGCCTCGACCTGGGCGATCGCGGCGGAACGGCAGGCGCTGAAGGCCGCCAGGTCGCTGGTCGAGCAAACCTTGCCCGCGGCGCGGGAAATGCGGCTGCGCAATTGCTGCTGGTCGGCATGGCGGGTCAGGTCCAGGTCGCCGAAGCGGACCATGGTGCTGCGGCCGTTGGACTTGAACTCCTGCGCCGAAGCGATGCCGGAACCGGCCAGCATGGCGGCGGCACTCAGGGCAGTGATGATCTTGGCGGTGGCGAACATGGCGTGTCTCCTCAAAACTGTCTTGGCATCCGGCCTGCGTCGTCAGGGGGCGTCGACGCGCCGGATGCGAACGGTTCGGCGGGGGTCTTGTGGGGGCGTTGCGCCATATCCCGTTCGCCCATCCTGTGTACGCGCCGTGCCCTCTCGCCGCTGGTCCGCTTCGACCGGCGGCCCCCGGCATCGGCCAACGACCAATCCATCGACCAAGCGCGGATTTGCGGGGACGAACGACCGGACGAATGGCATTCATCCACGAAACAATCGTGCATTCCCTAGGGGAAATTACGGAGATACAGGAGGAGCGGACATGAAAACGCCCCCGGCGCAAGGGAATGCCGGGGGCGTATCCGGATGCTGTCGGGCACTCCAGATCTTGTCTCAACTGTTACCGTCAACACGGCACCATCGGCCGTGAACCGTCGCTTAACGCGCTGCTCTCTGGCCTGTTTCGATGTCAGAATAACGACAAGTCGGCGGTCGCAGCGGCCCGTTCGATGATCGGCCCATGGCCTCCGCCCGATGGCATGGCCACTGGACCAACCGTCCACCACGGCCCACCAACGACATCCGCCCTGCGATCAGGCGTCCAGCGCGGGCAAACCCGCCCGTTCCAGTGCGCGAACCAGATAGGCGCCAAAGGCCGCATCGCGGGCGGGCAGACGATGGCGCATCCAGGCCAGGCCAACCAGCGCCCGCCAGGCGGCCAGCGCCTCGCCATCCATCGTCGCGGCCCGGCGGTAACAGCGGACATAATGGGCCGTGGCCAGATCGCGGACCGGCCCCTCCAGCCAGCCACTGGCTTGTCCCGGACCAAAGCGCATCAGCATCTCGCTGCGCACCACATCGGCCGCCGGCATCGCCCGCGCCGCCTTCGACCAGTCGATCGCCACCAGCCCCTCGCCACTGACGATCAGATTGGCCGGATGCAGGTCGCCATGCGACAGCATGTCGCCCTCGCCCAGCTGGTCCAGCCGGTCGATCGCCGCCGCACGCAACCGCCCACCGATCGGCGCCATTTCGATATCCTCGGTCAATATCGCCTTGCGGCTGCGCAGCATCGGCACCGGCTGTCGATGGATATGCGCCTGCAACTGCGCCATCGCCCGCATCGCCCAGCCCACCCGATGCGGATGGCGCCAGATATAATGGAGCAGGTTGGGGCCCTCTATCTCGCTATAGATGATGCCTTGCCGCCCGCCGGCCTCGCACCGGCCGAACAGCCGCGCCGCCGGCAGGCCGGTCGCCTGGATCATCTCTGCCGTCACATATTCGCGGCGAATGATCGACGGGTCGACACCCTCGTGGAACAGCTTGAGCACCCGCCCCCCCGTCCAGCCGATAGACCGCGGCGGAGGCGCCCTCGGCAATGAAGGTGGAAGGATCGGGCAAAGTCATGCCCCTCGCCTGTGCCGCAGGCGGGCAGGATTGGCCAGCGATTTCGCGTCGACACCCCCATGCCTCCGGCGCGACCGCCATGTCCGCTCCCATCGCCCACAGCCCGAGGCCCCGTCCCGCCGCGCTAGAAGCGGAAGGACAGATTCCCCCGCCACTGCCAGCTCGACAGGCCGCCCGATCCGATCCCGTAATATTCGCCCGATCCGATCAGCGCGACATTGCCGCGCAACTGGATGCGCGTGCCGAACCGGACCGATCCGGTCGCCGGCGTGGTCGCGATCAGGCGCAGGTCCGGCCCCAGGACACGGCCGCCATTGGGGCGCAGATAGGCGAAATCGACGCCGCCCTCGACATAGGGGGTGATGACCATATCATCCGATCGGAACGGCCGGCTGATCTCCAGCGAAGTCGCCACCGCGCCATAATCATAACGCGCATCGCCCTGCAGCACGCGCAGGTCGATACCGCCCACCTGCCCCTGCAGCACATAATTGTCGTGCCAGATGCTGGCATAGCTCCACGACAGGCGGGGCCGCAGCAGGAAGCTGCCCAGCGGGCGCTGCGCACTCATCCCGATCGTGCCCGACAGGGTGAAGCTGTCATGCTTGCCCGACAGCATCAGCACATGCTGTTCATATTCGCCGAAATTGAAGCCGATGCTGGCATCCAGCACCACGTCCGAATCTGCCATCCGATGCACCATATAGGGCTTCACCGTGATGGAATCGGCCTGCTGGCGCATGCCGCCATTGAAGGATTTATAATCCGAATTGCCGAACTGGATGGCCAGGCCGGCAACGGTGCGCTTGTCGATCCAGCGATCCAGGCCAATATTATATTGGTTCGCGCTGCCCTTGGTCCGGGCGCCGGAACGGTCATCCTTCAGCGTCGAATAGTTCCATTCCCCCCAGGCAGTCCAGCGCCGGCGGGCATTGGCCGCAATCCGGCAGGCCTTCTCGACCAGTTGCGGATCGCCCCGCAACCGGCCTTCGCGCCCGGCCCGGCAGACTTCATCGGCGGTCATCAGCATCGGGCGCCGCTCATCGCGGCCCGGCGCGACACCGGTCGGCGCGATCGGCGGCAGCGTCTCGGGGCGCGGCCGCTGCAACGGCCGCAC
>NZ_LUFI01000075.1:0-23038 GCF_005281675.1 Sphingobium sp. MP9-4
GCGCAGGTCGTACATCGCGCGGAACTTCCAGGTGGTATCGACATGGAGCAGCGGGAAGGGCGGCGGCGAGGGATAGAAGGCCTTCTTGGCCAGATGCAGCATCACCGCGCTGTCCTTGCCCACCGAATAAAGCATCACAGGCCGATCCGCCTCCGACACAACCTCCCGCAGGATGTGTATGCTCTCCGCCTCTAGGCGCTCCAGATGGGTGAGATTACGTGCCATGCTTGGGCTCCAGGAAAGCATTCAGACTGAAACGGGCTTGCGACCGGGCAACCCACTGTCGCCTCGCTCGAATTCGTTGATCTTGGCGCGAATGAAGTCGTCGGGGGACGTCGCCCAATCGCGGATCGTCTGGAACCCTTCCTCATGCGTAGGAATGATGATGCGGCCGTCGGCCATTCCGTCCGCAAGTATGGTAGCGACGGCCTCCTGGCTCATGACGGACAGGTCCGAGCCTGGTCCCCGATTGACGACGTCGTCGGAGAAGGCGTTGGCTGCGAGGCTTGCGGTCGAATGCGTTGGGCCCGGGCAAAGGCAGGAAACGCGAATGCCCTTGGGTTCGAGGTAGAGAGCGAGGTTCTGTGAAAGCGAAATAATTGCCGCCTTCGAGGCTGCATAGGGAATTCGACTGCTGGCGTAGGGATAGAGGCCCGCGAAGGAAGCCGTATTCACAATATGTCCCGAGCCGCGTTCGAGCATCCGAGGCAGAATGACCTCATTGCTGCGCACAATGCCGAAGAAGTTGCAGTCCATCATGCGCTGCCATTCCTGCAGCGGAAAATCTTCTGGATTTCCGCTATGGAGTAAGCCGGCATTGTTCACGACGATGTCGATTGGGCCCAATTGAGCCTCTGCGGTGTCAACGGCCTGTCGGACAGATGTTGCGTCCATGACATTGGCGTGAATCCCCAGGGCCTGACCGCCCGCGTCAATAATGGCCCGGGCCGTTTCATTGGCGCCGTCGAGATCAATGTCGGCGACCGCGACGCGGGCGCCGCGCCGTGCAAATTCGTGAGCAATCTTGCTCCCGATGTTGCGACCTGCTCCGAAAATCAGGGCCGCCTTGTTGTTGAACGTCGGATTATTATTTTCCATTCTTCCTCTCCCTGATTTTTATCTAGATGCCCATGTCCTTGAGGAGCGCGGAAGCGGCATCTATGCCGTTGCGCAGGCTGTCTTCACTGATGTCCTTGGTGAAGTCGGCGGCCACGACTTCGAGATCGAAGACGCCGGTGTAACCGGCATCCAGCACGTCCTGGATCATGCGGCGCACCGGCAATTCACCTTCGCCGATATGCACCCGGCCACCTGGAGCAGGCCTCCCGCGCCCCCCTATGATCACATCGTCAATCTGGATGAGTGCGACATAAGGCATCGCGCGATGAAAGACTTCGCGCAGATCTCTTTCCATCCACACATTGGCGAAGTCGGCCACAATGCAAACGCCTGTGCGTTCAGCGACATCAATGGCGTCCCGTAAGCTCGTTACGAAAGAAACACTGGTGCGCTGCGTTGGTTCGATAGCGGCCAGAACGCCTTTTTCCTGGCCATAAGCGACGGTTGGCGCGACCGCTTCTGCCAGCCGATCAAAATCCTCCTGCCAAGAGATGCTCGTTGTCCGACCGGGTGTGAAGTAAATCGACCAGCCGCCATGCCGAGCCATCAGATCGATGGCGGCGCGATGGGCGGCCTGTGTCTTTGCCCAGCTATCGGGATTGGAAAGGTCAAATGACTCGGTAATGAGCGTGCTCGCTCGGATGCCGGCTTCGGACAGCTGGACCATGCGAGCTTCGGGATCATCTTCCAGCTTCGAGATCAGCAAGCCTGCATGGCGCAGACCCATTGAGGTCCAGAGACTGAGATCCTGATCGAAGGACCAGCGGTAGCTGCACATCGCATCAACAGAGAGGCGAGGGTGGCTCATTGGGTGTTCACTCCCAACTGGGCGTCCAGATTAGCGATCTGGGCTTCGAGCCAGCGGACCTCGCTGAAATTCTCCCGCCCGACGCGGTCGAGGATCGCCTGATTGGCATCCCTGCGGACCTGCAGTGCGTCGGGGACGTTCCCGATCGCTTCTGCAATGTGCAGGGCATGAAGCGGGCGCCCCGCCGAGAGATGGGCTCTTGCCAAGGACAGGGCAGGCCCCGTTCCGCCCGCCAGCGCAATCAGGTCAGACATGACTGCCTGGGGCGGAACATTATAGAGCTCGGTAGAGGACTCGTAGCGAAACCAACCAAGATGTTCCTCCCAGATGGCCCGCACGATCCACGAAACCTTGCCATGTCCTTGACCGATCGCAAGGTCGGGCGGCAGCCTGATCTCCGCCATCAGGTCCCACAGGCTCTTGCCGGCGTTCATGCCTTCGAACGTGCGGTCCATCAGATATTGGGATGCGTCGCGAATCTGCGAAAGTTGCGCTTTGACCTCCGCCGCTCCGCGAATGGGGTTCCCATGGCCGGTCACGAGCGTCTCGGGTTCAAGATCGATCACGCGCTGCAGACTGTCGATGTAGAACTGTACAGAGCGGATCTTGTCGCCGCGCAGCGTATAGAGATTGGGGACATGACCGAAGAGCGGACCGGTAAGATTGCCTGTGAAGACGATCCTGTCCTGCGGCATCCATACGACGAGGGAGTCCAGCGTCTCGCCTTTCACTGCGAGCAGATCAAACTGCCGCCCGCCTAGCGAGAAGCTGTAGCTGTCATGGAAAATACGCGAGATTTCCGGTTCGGTCCGATCGACGACCGGCTTCTTGATATCGCGGCTCCAGAGTGCGCGTGAGCGGCGGGCCAGAGTTGGCCCAAGACCGCTATCGCGAAAATAACCGCGGACATGCGCGAAATTCGCCTGCGCAATGGTTTCGATGCCCGGTGCATTGAAACTCGGCCAGCCACCGATATGGTCATCATGGCTTTGCGTAAAAATGATCTTCCTGATCGGCTTGTCGCTAACTGCGGAAAGGCGTCGGACGTTTTCCTCGGCACTGAAGCCAATTCCGGTGTTGATCAGGACGTCGCCCTCGTCGGTCAGCACGCGATAGAGGTTGGAGACGTCGCGGGACATGAAGATGCCGTTGCCAAGGTCGACGGCGTCCTGCCGACCAGCCCCATCCTTGACGATCGTCGCATTGAGGGGCTCGGGCGAGCCGGTCATGGCCGCACCTCATGCTTCACCGGGAAGCGATCGGTATAGAAGCTGAACCGCTTGCGCAGTGCCTCGAGATCGAGGTTGAAGTCGCCTGCAAGATCATAGACCACGCGACCGTCGCGCCCTCGCGGATGGGTATCCATATAGTGACGCATGTCAGCGACACTGTCTTGAGACGGCGTCAGGCCGGCCGCTGCGAGGACATGTTGGGCGGTGCCGATATCATCGGCCATGATGTCCTGGAACATCAGGTCGATACGCCGGCCTGCCGGGATGACTTCCATATCGCGCATATAGGCGCGGAGCATCTTCTCGATGCGATCGACCCAATATGTGACATGCCCCTCGATATCGGGAGATTTCTGATTTGCGAGGACCGAGAGCCCGCGCATGGTCAGCACCGACTGGAGAATGGCCAGCGGGTCACGATGGGTCTGAACGAAGATCGCATCGGGATAGACCGCATTGAGAGCAGGCAACTGTTCGCTGTGCTGGTTACCCTTCATGATCCACCGTCGTTCGCTGGGGTACTGGTGCGCAACCGCTTGCAGGATCCGCTTTCCATAGGCGTAATGCGGCGTCTGATCGTGCGAGAGATAATAGTCGCGCCACCGGGGCACTTCGGCCATCCATTCCCACTGATAAGTCGAGAAATCGGGCATTTGCAGCTCGTTCTCTCCGCAGGCATGATCTGGCGAATGCTCATGCATGGCAGCCATGATGGCGTTGCCCTTCATGCGATCCCAGTGGGCGTTGGATCGTAGCCAGCGAGGATCCTTGCCGTCGGGGCCAACACTTTCTCCAGGCGTCGGAGTCGCCTCGGACCCGAGATAGACCGGAAGATAGCGCAGGCGCCTGTCAGCCGCGATCAGGTTCTCCAGATGCGTCGTTCCAGATCGAGGCAGACCAACGATGATGATTGGGCGGTCGATGACAATGTCGGCGGTCTCGGGATTAGCCGACAGATAGGCCTGGTTACGCAGCCGGTTCGAGGCTGCCTTCACGCAGAAGCCGATAAATTGCTTCTTGGCCGACTTCCAGAGATTGGCGTTCGCCTCGACTTCCCCCAGCAGAAGCTCGAGGCGTTCGACGAAGTCCATCGGGCCGAAATCATCAAGCCCGGTCGTAGCCTTGGCCGCATCTAGGACTGCCTGCGCCGACATATCGAGAGGTTCGGCTTCAATCGCCTCCAAATGCTCACGGCGGTCAGCCGCCAGGCTAGGGTTGCGAAAGCCGTCAACTTTGAAGATCTTCGAGCCTACCGCTTCGGGCTTTGCATTGAGCGTATCGGCCATCATCCGCGCCCCGCAGCCAGGTTGTTCTTGCCTGCATTGGCCATCCAGCCGCCGTCGACCCGGACAAGGTCCCCGGTATGATAACGTGATGCGTCGCTCATGAAATAGACCCCTATGCCCTCGAAATCGTCAGCCGTGCCGAAGCGCGGAATGGGATTGCGTTCGCGAACCTGTGCGCCGAGCGGTGAATCGGGGCCACGATCCTTGACGGTCTCGCTTTCGGTGTAACCTGGACAGACGGTATTGGCTCGAATGCCGTAACGTCCAAGGTCCGTCGCAATGCCGCGTGCCAGCGCCGCCATCGCGCCTTTGGATGCATTATAGTGCTGCATGCCAATAGATCCGGTGATGGCTGAAAGGCTGGCGCAGAAGAGGATGGAGCCACCTGGATCGCCCGCGTCAAAGCGGTTCTTCATATGCCGGGCGGCCTCGCGGGCGGCATACATGGCTCCGTGCTGGTTGACGGCAAGCAGCCCGTGCCAGGCCTCACTCGTCATGTCGAGGAAGGAGCCGGTATGGCGCATGAGGCCGGCATTGGCGATCAGGCCATCCACGCGACCCATCGTTTCGACAGCTTCGTTCATGGCCGCGATGACGCGTGCCTCATCCGACACGTCGACTTCCTGGGCGAGAACGCGGACGCCTAGCGCGCGGAGTTCTGCGGCTGCTTCTTCATTCTTTTCCTGGCGACGCCCCCAGATGATGACGTCGCCGCCCGCCCGGGCGATGCCTCGTGCGAAGCCCATTCCGATGCCTGCGTTGCCGCCAGTAACGACCACGACCTTGCCATTCATGTCCCAAGGCAGACGCCCCATGATGCTCCCTCTCCGGTTTTCGCTCGATTCGAGCTTTATTAGATGCACTTTATTCGTACATAAATGTCTTTTACGCAATAAAAAACGCAGTTGAGGGCACTCTATAGCACGATTGTCATCGCTCCCGCGCTGTGCTTGAAAGGCAAGGTGAACGAGAAAACCAACAAACCAGCCATTGAAGCCGCTGCCTCGCATCTGCGCGCCATTGCCCTTGAACACGAGGACGGTGCGTTCATCGGCAGTGAGGAATTGCTGTTGCAGCGCCTCGGCTTCTCTCGCACCACTGTCCGGCAGGTTGCGCGCTTGCTGGAGCAGGAGGGACTGCTCCGGGTGAAGCGCGGGCCAAGTGGCGGCTATTACGCGACTCGACCCGACGCCCTCTCGATCCAAAGAGTGGTGAGTTCTTACCTTGAAGCGGTCGATTTCGAGCCGGAGGATGTCACGCTTATCGCGTCGGCCCTGTGGGTCGAGGTCATTCGCAAGGCGGTCGCGCTTAAGAGCCCTGCTGCATCTGAGCTTGTGGCATCTTTCCGCAAGCGGGTGAATGCGGTCAAGGCAAAGGCGTCCTTCGCGGCGATAAGGGTAATCGAACGAGAGAGTCAGAAAGCGATTTTTGATCTGGTCGGTAGTCGCTACATCGAGTTGATTTTCGACATCAACATCGCGTTTGCTTCCCGTTCATTCCCATCGCATGAGCGGCCGGAGGAGGATGAGGAGCATGTTTCTTTCGTGCGTTCCTGGCGTGAAGCGAAGCTTCTTGAATTGGCCGCTATCGAAGAAGGTAATGTCGAACTTGGCGTGATGGCAGCTCGATATGTTCGTGCGGTGTGGCACAAGCGGGTTTGGCTGCCTAGCGATATTGAATCCCAACACGCTTGATGCAGAACTTCGATGGGAGCAGCATTTACCAGGGATGGCCAATGTGATCTGCCTTGGAACAGCGCCTAATCGGCACGAGAAAGCTCCAACGCATGCCTGTGCGTCGCACATCTGAGTGGTGCGACTTTCTACGCCTTTAGGAAGTTCGCGTCGTCACGGGCTGGTGGCGCGATCATGACAATCGGGCGCGTTCTCGCAGCCACGGATATCGACTGCCAGCCCCGGAATTGGTGAGGATGCCAGCTTGGCCACGCTCCGCTTCCCGCCTAGGCTGGCATCGGAGGCACACATGAACTAACGACACAACCACCAGTTATCACGGGCAGCATGCCAGAGCTCCAACGCTTAATTGGGCCGAATTGCAACGGTCGGCAAAGGATCTGAGCCGGTCTCGATTCGAACCCGCCTGATAGTCTGGATGCCTGATTTTAGATTATTGGCAATCCTCTCCGAAACGACGCGAATATCTGATGGACTGTCAAGCCCCGGCATGCTTTCCAGAAACTCCGCCAGGGTAATTGTGAGAACTTCGCAGACCTCGGCAGTTCCGATGTAGAGCGTCTTATCGAAAGACGCCGCTGCGCCTCCCTCCGGGACAGAGGCCTCGCAGATGGCTTCGAGTATGCCTCGCCGCAGCTTGCGAATATACGCCTCGTCCAGTTCATGCGTCACGAGCTTGCCTCCACAATGCGCGTCCAGAATGCCTGGCTTGCATGAATGAGACGAACCTCGACCGCAATCGCCGGTAGTGCCAGTTCCCTTGATCGCGGACGCGGACGCTGCCCAAGAGGCCCCGCTGCGCGCCTGTCGGTCAGGGGCGGATTGGACCGCGCTTTTACCATCATTCCCGCGGTCCGATGATGCGGTCCGAATGCATCGCTGACGCCGATGCCGGAGGCCGATCGAATTTTCCGTCGTGCATTCGGGTCGCCTTGTGGGCTCTCTCTAGCGCCTCCGCTTCTCATAGCATTGGCCCGCTGGTCTGATTGAGACGGCCAGCTGTCATGACACGCGGCAGCCGGGCAGAAACTCACATAAGGGCGAGTCCGCGTTGCAGCACCAGCGCCTTCGCCTCATATCGCACTGCCAACTCGCGATGGGCATAAATCATCATCATATGATCGCCGCGGGCCGTGGCTTCTCTGGCTGTACGGGCCTCCTGCCGCGCCCTTCGCAACAGATAATTCACGTCGTCGGCTGTGGACATAGCCGCCTCCTGCTGAGTCGCCGCTCTGTCAGAATAGCAAGTCGCGATGCTTGCTCAAGGAGGACTGGTCGGCGTCTGGAGCTCATGCGGAAGAGAGACGGGCCGCGCGATGCGATATATTCGCGAGAGCTCGGGACGGTCAGTGCGGGTTCCCTCCCATTGCGCAAGTCTGCCTGGTCGGCGTGATTGCAGGCTTGGCGCAGCGCGAATGATTGCCATTGCCACTTCCATGGCAATGGCTTGTCACGCTGATGCGATCGGTTACACTCTGTCCGCGCCGTGTGGAAACGGCGCAGAGGCGTGAGAACCTCCCCATCTTCCCCACCGGTTTTCTGCCGGGTGGCCGGTGCGCATGTCCAAGCCGCTAGCGGCCAAAGGCATCGGCGCATGCTTGGGCATGTTCTCAACACCCGGTTTGAACCGGCTGTGCCTTTTGAAAAGGAGGTGCGTCGGAAAATGTGCAGGAAAACCATATCGGCGGCAGGGCTCACTCCGCGCGCGCGCGGGGAAAGGGGGGCGCTCTCATGCGCTTGATCGTCAATGCCTTGCGTGCAATCGGCGACCCGCGTCTTGCCGAACAGGATCCCTTGCCGCCGAATGACCGGCTGGTGGTCGGTTCGTCCCTTGCCCTTGAAGATCTGTATCGCAGCCAGTCGGGGCGGTTGCAGCGCTATTTCGCCGCCAACCAAGCCCGTCAGGACGCTGCCGACCTTGTTCAGGAAAGCTTCGCGCGCCTTGCCGAAGCCGGCCGGGATCCGTTACGTACGATTGAAGAGCCCGAGGCCTATCTAGGCCGCGTGGCGACCAATTTGTTGCGCAATCGCGCCCGTTCGGCACTCCAACGATCGCTGGCCCAGCAGATACAAGCAGAGGAAGCAGGGCTGACCGCACCTGACATGGTCGCTGCGCTCGAAGCGCGCGACATGCTGGCGCGGCTGCAGACGGCGTTGGAAAAGCTCAAACCCAAAACCCGAGAGATATTTCTTGCCCATCGCGTCGATGGTATGAGCTATCGGGATATCGCGGCTGCGCAGGGGCTCAGCATCAAGGGGGTGGAATGGCATATGCGCAAAGCAATCGCGCAGCTTGACCGGGCGCTGCGGGCGCGCTGATCAGGATGACGTCATCCAATAGCGATCCGCTCGAGCAGATCCGGGCGCAGGCCGTGGCCTGGCTCGCCCGTTTGCGCGGCCCGACCAGTGCGGCTGATCACGCCGCATTCGAAGACTGGTATTGCGCCGATCCACGGCATGCCGACATCTATGATGCGCTGCTCGACAATTGGGACGCAACGGGACGCATACCACCTGCGTCGGACCGGGATAATGGCGGCAGTCGCGGCAGCGCTACGCGAAGCGCATTGGTCGGCCTTCTGGCGGCCAGCCTGATTGCCGTGATTGGTGCCGGTTTCTGGATGGAGACAGCGGATTCCCAGAAGAAGGCTGGATCGCAGACAGCGGCCTTGCTGCATCCCGAGCAACGGCGCGAAACAGTGCCGGGACAGATAGAGACGATCCGTTTGCCCGATGGCTCGCACGTGACGCTGGATACCGCGAGCCGGATCGACCTTGCCTATTCAGGCACGGAACGGCGCATTCGCCTGATCTCCGGCCGTGCCCGCTTTGCGGTCGCGCATGGCGATCCGCGGCCTTTCATCGTCACGGCCGGCGCGCAGGACGTTGTCGCCCATGGAACGTTGTTCGACATATTCCTGCAGGATGAAAAGGCCGCGATCGCCCTGATTGAAGGGCGGATCGAGGTGCGCCGGACAGACCATGGTGGGACGTCCCGATTTCTCGCGCCCGGCGAGGTCATGAAGGTGGACAGGTCTGGCCGCTTGCCCAGGCCCGAACCGGACCGATCTGCAATCCAGGATTGGCCGAGCGGCATGCAGCGCTTCACGGATGCCCCCCTTGAAACCGTGGCCGCAGCCTGCAATCGCTACGCCGCGGTTGGGCCCATCATCGTGACGGGGGCTCTTGCAAGCAAGCGGTTCAGCGGCACGCTCGACGTGCGCAATACCAGGGCAGCAGCGCAATTGCTGGCCAGCGCCATGGGCGCGAAGATCGAGGTCGCGGCGGATGGCGCGATGCATCTGACAGAGCGTTAAAAAAAACTGCCAGGGTAGAGGCAAGGTCATTTGTCCTTCCCCTTGAGCCGACCCAAAAATGGGGTCGGCGGGGGAGAAGAATATGAGATCGTCCAATGCCCGTCGCCTGACCTTCCTGCTATACCTTGCGACGGCCTCGTCGCTAACGCCGGCGATCGGCCGTGCCCAGAACCTGCCTCGGCAGGATTATGATCTGCCCGCCCAATCGCTCGGAGATGCGCTCGATGCGGTGTCCACCCGATCGGGACGGTCGATAGGCGCGCCCGCCGCAATCCTGCAGGGCCGTGCTGCGCCGGCGCTCAAGGGAACGCTGTCGGCCGAAGAGGCCGTGGCCACATTGCTTGGGCAAAGCGGCCTTCGTTATCGGCTGGAGGGCAGCGCCATCATCATCGAAGGCCCGGACAAGATGTCCCCGGCACCGAAGGAAGAGGCTGATCCGCTGGTGGTCGTCACCGGGAGCCGCATTCGCGGTGCGCCGATCGCCTCGCCCGTGATCCGCCTGGAACGCGACACTCTCGTGCGCAGCGGCCAGACCAGTCTCGCCGATGTGGTGCGCAACATTCCGCAAAATTATAGCGGCGGGCTCAACCATGGGGTCGGGTTCAACACCGGCAGCAACAATATCGATACCGGTGGCGCCAGCACGATCAACCTGCGCGGGCTCGGCAGCGACGCGACCCTGACGCTGCTCAATGGGCATCGGCTTGCCTATAATGGCTCGCGCCAGGGGATCGACGTGTCGGCCATTCCCCTGGGCGCGGTCGAGCGCATCGAGATCGTCGCGGACGGGGCGTCGGCCCTCTATGGCTCGGATGCGGTCGCGGGCGTCGCCAATATCATATTGCGGCGCGACTATGACGGGCTGCGCTTCGATCTCGAGGCGGGCCTTGCCACCCAGGGCGGCTATTCGCGCCAGCGTTATGGCGCGACCACCGGACAGCGCTGGGAGGGCGGCGGCTTCATGGCCTCCTTCGAATATGCCCGCTCCAGCCTGCTCATGTCGGATGAACGGGATTTTGCCGACAGCCGTCCCGGCGTCAGCATCCTCCCGCCGCTCGAGCATCATGCCGTGGTCGTCGCCGGCCATCAGGACCTGACGAGCAACCTCCATTTCTCCGCCGACCTCCTCTATGATCGTCGCACGACCCACACGGTCCAGCCCGGCAATCCGGCAGGAGACCTGTCGGTCAGCCGCTACATCCAGCCTTCGGTCACACGCTCGTTCGCCATCGCTCCGGCCCTGACACTGGACCTGCCAGGCCAGTGGCATGTCGGTCTTTCAGGCGTCTATGGCGATGAAAAGCTCACCAGCCGCAACACTTATTATGTCGGCGACACGCCGGTCGCATCCGCCCAGCTCTGCTATTGCAATGAAGGGCAATCGGTCGAGCTGGCGGCCGACGGTGACCTCTTCCATCTCCCCGCCGGCGCGGTGCGGGTGGCGCTGGGCACCGGCTTTCGCCGCAATCTGCTCGACGGCAATCAGGGTCCGGGCAATGTCGCCAATGTCTATGCCGTGCAGAAAAGCTATTATGGCTATGGCGAACTGAGCCTGCCGTTCGTCTCGCCCGCCATGGGCTGGACCGGTATCCATCGCCTGAGCGCCAGCGCCGCGCTTCGCTATGAAGATTATCCCGGCATTGGCGACGTGCTGACCCCGAAGCTGGGGCTCATCTACGCGCCGAGCCGGGCGATTGAAGTCAAGGCGAGCTGGGGACGGTCCTTCCGGGCGCCGACCCTCATGCAGCAGATTCAGGCCCAGACCGCCTCGCTTGCGGCCATCAGCGCTTTTGGCCGAACCGGCTATGGCGCGGATGCGACCGGTCTGCTGCTGAGCGGCGGCAATCCTGATGTGAAGCCGGAAAAAGCCCGCAGCTGGACGCTGGGCGTGGATATCCATCCGCCCGAGCTTGCCGGGTTGCGGCTGCAGCTCAGCTATTTCAATACCCGCTATCAGGATCGGATCGTCACGCCGATCGCGCTCAGCTCCCAGTCGCTCCGCGATCCCGTCTATGCCGATTTCATCACCTATGACCCGACTGATGCGGCCGTATCCGCGCTCATTGCCCAGGCTGCGACCTTCACCAACCGGACGGGATTACCCGTCGATCCGGCCAAGGTCGTCGCGATCGTCGATAATCGCTATACCAATGCCAGCAGCCAGGCGATCGAGGGCGTCGACATGCTGGCCGATTATGCCCGTCCGCTGGGCGGCGGCATGCTCAATGCGTCCCTTAATTTGAGCTATCTCCATTTCGACCAGCGCTTCCTGCCCGATCAGCCGGTGCTGCCGCGATCCGGGCAATTATTCACGCCGCCCCATTGGCGCGGCCGGGCAAGCCTGGGCTGGCTGGACAAGGACCTCAGTCTCAACGCCTCCCTGAGCTATATCGGCGGCGTCGAGGATCGTCGTACGGCCAATGTCTTGACGGTCGACGGTATGCGATCGCTGGACCTCACGGCTCGCTATACTCTGTCGCGCGGCGCGCTTGCAGGCCTGGAACTGGGGCTCTCGGTCATCAATGCGCTCGATGACCGGCCAGCGGAAATCGCCAGCACGTCCTATATCGACAGCACCTATGACTCGACCAATTATGGGCCGATCGGGCGACTGATCACTCTTTCGCTGGGAATGGCCTGGTGAGCGGCGGGTGGACCATGCGCACGGGCGCTTTCCTGCTGCTGGGCGCCAGCCTGCTCGCCTTCTGCCCGGATGCCCGGGCTGAGACGTCATGCGAGGATCTCCTGCCCGAGCGGGTCGCAGCGGATGCAGCGAGCCGCCTGATCAATGCCGACGATCTTGTGCGGCTGCGCGATATCGGCAGACCCGAGGGATCCGCCTTCAGCGCGCCAACACCGCTCGGCGCGTCGCCCAACGGACAGGAGGTCGCCTTCATCCTGCGTCGCGCCGAGCCGGGCTCGAACAGCTATTGTCTCGGGCTTGTGGTGGTCAGCCGCAACGGCGCGGTGCGGCTGCTCGATCAGGGCGGCGAACTGGCGACGGCCAGTCTGGACGGGGAAGGGGGGCGAATGCCGACCGGTGTGCCCGAGGTCTGGGGCCCGCGCTGGTCGCCCGATGGCAGGCAGATCGCCTTTCAACGCCGCGACAAGGGCGTTACCCAGCTCTGGATCGTCGCGGCGGCGGGTGGCAAGGCCCGGGCCATCACGCATGGCCAGGTCGACATTGAGGCTTTTGCCTGGTCGGGCGATGGACAGGCCCTGCTGGTCGCCGCGCGCCCCGCAATCCTGACGGACAAGGCCAGTGTCGACGCCGAGGGGCTTGGTGGCTGGCTTTACGACCGACGGGTCGCACCGAACATCGGACCCCGGCCGCGCCCGCCCGTCGGGCTCGCCGTGGAAGCCAGATTGATAGATATCGCGACCGGCGCGGAGCGGGCTGCGACGCAGGCGGAGGCGGAACAGCTTGCCGAAAGCCGCAGGGTCGCGCCGTTCGCGCAAGGGGGGAATGGGCAGCGCGCCTGGCTCGCCCCGGAAAGCGCTGCCCCGCTCAGTCCCGAGCGAATCCATGTGCGCGACCGCGATGGTCGAGACATTGCCTGTCCGTCGCCGCTCTGCCTTGGCGATGTTCAGGGACTCTGGTGGGATGCGCAGGGACAGCTCTATTTTCTGCGGCGCGAAGGATGGGCCAAGGAGGATATGGTCCTCTATTCCTGGACGCTCGATGACAGCACTCCTCGTCCTATGCTGCGCACGCGCGACGTGCTTCTGGGATGTGTGCAGGGTGGCGCCGCGCTCTACTGCCTGCGTGAAAATGCGACCACGCCGCGCTATCTGGCCCGCATTGCCCTGACCGATGGCAAGGCGGAGAGCCTGTTCGTTCCCAATCCGGAATTCGCAAATATCCGACTGGGATCGGTCGAACGGCTGCGCTGGCGCAATGATCGAGGGCTGGCCGCCTGGGGCGATCTGGTCCTCCCGCCCGATGCGCGGCCGGGACAGAAATTCCCGCTCGTCGTGGTCCAATATCATAGCGACGGCTTCTTGCGTGGCGGGACGGGGGATGAATATCCGATCCAGCTGTTCGCAGCACACGGCATGGCGGTTCTCAGTCTCGAGCGCCCGGCCTTTGTCGCCACCGGCCAGCCCGGCCTCAAGACGATGGAGGACTTCAACCGGGCGATGCAGGCGGGCTGGGCCGAGCGCTGGAGCCTTCTCTCCTCGCTCATGACCGGAATCGATGCGGTGAAGGCGCGCGGCATCGTCGATCCCGACCGGATCGGCATTACGGGTCTGAGCGATGGCAGCTCGACCGTTCGCTTTGCGCTCATCAATCGGCCGATCTTCGCGGCCGCATCGATCAGCAATTGCTGCTTCGACGCGAACATGGTCATGATGCAGGCCGGCATCGCCTTTGCCGACAAGCAAAGAGCCTATGGCCTGCCCCCGCTGACCAGGCCGGATCCCGACCTGTGGCGTCCCTATTCGGTCGCGATGAACGCCGGGAAACTGGACCGTCCGTTGCTCATGCAATTGTCGGACGACGAATATATCCATAGCCTCGAAGGCTTCACGGCCCTGCGCGAATATGGGCAGCCGGTCGAGATGCATGTCTTTCCCGGCGAGCATCATATCAAATGGCAGCCCGCCCATCGCCGCGCCGCCTATTTGCGCAATCTCGACTGGTTTGCCTATTGGCTCCAGGGCGCGCGCGATCCCGATCTGGCCAAGCATGAACAATATGCGCGCTGGGACGCGATGCGGTCGCATAAGGCTGCGCCGATATCGGGTGACAGGCCATGATGGACGTCATTCATGGCGCCCCGGTGCAGAGCGCAACCAGGCTTCGACATCCACCAGCCGTAACAGGCTGCCGACATCGGGGGGAGCCATCGGCACAGTGCCCGAAAAGACCCGGGTCAGTCGGGGCAGGTCGATCAGCCCCTGATCGGCAAGGGCGCCGCCCAGCAGCATGTCCCGCAAGGTCGCGTGATGATGTTCGAATATCTCTCCCTGGAAGGAATCGGGCGTGCCCTTCGACCGCCGCTCGACGATCTCGCGCGGAAGATGGGGCGCAAAGGCCCGACGCGCCAGCGCCCGGTTCCTTCCCTTTTCGAACCACAGCCAACTGGGGACGGCAAGACAGGCTTCGACCACGGGCTGAGCGAGCAGGGGTAGGATGGTCGGGATGGTCGCCGCGGGATCCCGACCCTCACTGAAGCTTTGCGCCAGCGCAAGGAGCCGGATATATCCGGCAACGCCGGGCAAAGGCCGGGCCGGGGGCGTCAACCAGGGATGGGCTGGCGGGCGCGCGCCCGCGCGCGCTCTGGCTTCGTCGCTCAGATAGGCATGATCGGGCCGGACGATGCTCCTGCGTGCCCAGGGCATCGCCTTTGCGGCGGCAGAACGCAGGACCGTCGGCATCGGGGCGGATGCGAGCGCGCTGATCTCGCGCGCGGTGCTGAACATGCCCGGGCCGGGGCCTTCGACCAGTAGTCGGTCGGCGACCGGCGCTGCCGACTGGAGCGCGCAGAAGACATTGTCACCGCCGCCGCCCGTCATCAGCGCTGCGGCGCCATGGTCGGCTGCGGCAAGGTCGACCTGGCGCATCGTTTCCTGTTCGAACAGGCGCCGCGCCGGCCAGGGGAGGCCCCCAGCTGCAGAGCGGAGCGGGTGGATTTCGCTCACCTCCCGCCGCGCTTCGATGAGCGGCTTGCCGATATGGTCGGCGACCTGCGCGGCATAGGCGCGTTCGTCGCCGATCGGGTCGCGGGTGTAGAGGGTGAGCAGATCGGCATCGCGACCGGCAAGCGTTGCCGCGAGGATCGAGCTGTCGAGCCCGCCCGACAGGAGCAGCACCGGACGGCCCCAATGGCCTGCCAGGGTCGCGACGCAGTTACTCACCACGCGCGCAATCCGTTCGACATGCTCGTCGCGGGTGAGGCACGGGGCATTTTCGGCGAACGCCCAGGGTGACCAGCACGGCGCCAGACATAGCTGTGCCTCGCGGGACTGCAGCTTATGGCCCGTAGGCAGCGCCATCACCTTTTCAAGGCAAGTCCAGCTCCCGCGCAGATAGGGCCAGGCGAGATGCTGCGCGATCATCGACCAATCCGTTGCGAAGGGGGCCATGCCCGTCCGCTTCAGCAGAGCGATATCGGACGCCACCCATGTGCGCGGCGCCTGATGCACGAACAGGCAGGCCAGGTCGCCGAGCGGCGCGCGCAGCAGAACAATCCCTTCATCGGTGCGCAGAAAGGCAACATAGCCGCCCCAGAAAATCTCGGTCAGATGGCGTCCCTGGCTTGCCCTGATCTTCGCCTGATCCTCCGGCGCGAGCGTCTCGACCGAACTAGGATGACGGCGATCAAATAGAGGGCCGACGATCAGGCCGGTATCGATCGCTATCGGCGGATCACCCAGCACCAGCAAAGCGAAATCCTTTTCATGATGGATATGCACTCTATGGCCTTCATGGATCAGCCGATCGCCGATCCGGCGCATGCGTTCGGGTGCATCCTTACAAGGCCCGAGCAGCGCGAGATAACGTTGCAGCGTCACAGGATCAGGATCGGCTGATAGCTGTCGACATGCGCGGCGCGGTCATTGGCGATGAGGCCGTCATGCTCGACCCAGCAATGCGCTGCGAACGGCCGCAGCCGAACAGCCAGGAGCAGATCGGCCGCAAGACCCGCCCGGATGAAGGCATGGGCCAAAGCAAGGGAGCGCGGCAGGCACTGGTCATGGGACCGCAGCACCCGTGCGCTGGCGGCGAAGGCGGCAACGATCGCCAGAGCCTCGTCGGGCGCATGCCGCCAATTGCGCACGGCGTTCTTGCTGCGCCGTAGCCGCGCAAAAATGCCCGAAAGGCTGCGCAGGCGCAACTGGGCGCGAACGGATGTTATGTGGAGGCTGGCGGCGATCGTCGCAGCGGTGCTCGACCTGTGGTCGCTGGCCTCCAGCCGATCGAGAAGGCTTTCTCGGCCGCTTGCACGCGCAGGACAGGGCATGGGCGCCGCTGGTGCATCCATCTCGAGCAGCTGCGCATGGCCCATCAGCGCCATGACAGAAGATGCGGGGTCTGGAAAGGCGGGATCAGGGGAGGCAGGATCAAGGGAGGCAGGATCAGGGGCGGCAGGATCAGGGGCGGCGGGGGCATCAGAAGCGGGGACACGCGATGCCGGGTCGGCCAGGAGGCCCCGGAAAACCCGCTCCGCCGCAGGCGAGAGCCCGAAATATCGATCCGCCTCAATGTCGAGAAACACCAATTGTCCCTCGACATCGCAGAAGCTGATACTGGTCTTGAGACCGATGGCCATGGCCGGCTCTTCCGATGAGAGGAAGGACGCCCGGCGCCATCGCCGGGCATCCCCCTGGATCAGTCGTCGGCCAGGCCGACCCGGTCCTGCTGGAGGAATTCGTCTCCATCGATGCCGCCCGGGCCCTGGGTCTGCTCGGTTGCCGCACCAAGGTCGATGCGCATGATTTCCTCTTCGCGTTCCATCAGCTTCACTCCTCTGCTGCGCCACCAGGATGGTGACAGGCTCGAGTGTATGGCGTGCGGCGCGCTATCTGCATCTTATACGGATTAAATATCGCGATTATTGCCTCAAGCGTTCGACGTTGCTGGCGGCGCGCTCACTGGGCGCGATAGAGGGCGCGCAATATGGCGCCGGCAGCCCGGGTGCGCCGACGATGATAAGCGCCGACAAGCGAGAGAAAGCGGCGCCTGTCGGGATGATCCAGCCCGTCTTCCAGGCCTCCAAGCTCCTCGTCCGCGCCCGGCAAGGCATGTGGTTCGACTTGACGGACCGCATGGAGGCGCGCTGCAACCTGCTGCATGGCGCGACGATGCTCACCATTGTCCGATCCCCGCGCAATCCGGTCGAAAAGCGCGTTCGTGCGATCGGCCAATGCCGGTGACGGCACCGGCTCGGAAGGTTCGGGCGTCCAGTGCCGCAACGCCAGCAGGCTGAGTTCATGCGACCAGCGATAGAGGTCAATCAACGAAGGCTCGTTCAGAAGCGGCAAGTGAAAGCCGCTCCCCGTCCGGGCTTCGACAAGTCCTTCTCCCATCAGTCGATGCAGCGCGTCGCGCACGGG
Organism: Sphingobium sp. MP9-4; assembly: GCF_005281675.1. Taxonomy (NCBI): domain Bacteria; kingdom Pseudomonadati; phylum Pseudomonadota; class Alphaproteobacteria; order Sphingomonadales; family Sphingobiaceae; genus Sphingobium; species Sphingobium sp. MP9-4. The sequence goes on from NZ_LUFI01000075.1 coordinate 17,518, forward strand.
CGTCATGCTCGCGGCCAGTTCCTTTGCCAACTGCGCCGGATCCAGCCTAGTGCCAGGCAGATAGGCTCGATCGAGAATTTGTGCGCGTATCGCGTCATAGACGCGCTCGGCGGTCAGCCCGGAGTTCATCCCGGCACCCTTTGTGCCCGGCAATAGGCCTCGACCATGTCGGCCTGTTGGGGCAGCAAGGCATCGCGCAGCTCCGTCATCGGCTCTGGCCCGCCGGTCAGCAATGTCGAGGGACATTGCCCTTCGAAATTGCCAAGGTTGGGTCGGTGCTGGACATAGCCTGCTAGCTTTGCGAGCTCCGGGGAGAAGTGGCGCGCGACCAGGGGTGGGTAGGCAAGCCAGAGATTTTCATAGGGCTTGAGCCAGCCAAGGCTATAGCCGATCACCACCGCGCGCGGCACCGACCCGCTTCGATTGGCGCCGGCGCCATGCAGCGTCGAGCCCAGGAACAAGAGCGCGGAGCCCGGAGCAAGGACCGGCGCAACCGCCTGTTCTTCTTGGACCGTGCTTCCCTCGATCGCGGCGCTGCCATGGCTACCGGGCCAGAGCCGGGTCGCGCCATTGTGGGGATCAAAGGGCGTCAGCGGCCAGATCACGTTGAGAAGATATTCCATCCCGCCCTTGGGCCCATGGAACATGTCCTGGTCGCGGTGGGGCGCCTGAGCCGGCGCGCCGGGATCGACGGCTATGGCCTGGGGTGTGTTGAGCTGGACATGGTCGCACCAGGGCCCCAGAAAATGATGCACGATCTCCGATATCCGCGCATGGCAGATGAGTGCTTCGCTATGGACAGACCGCAGCGGCAGGCGGCCAAGCCGCTTGGTCGTCTCGCCGTAAAAGGGGCCGCGGCAGTAGGGCGCCCGTTCGAACGCTTCTGCAAGATCATCGTCGAGCCGATTTATGCGCTGGGCGGGCAGGGCGTCGGGCATGATGCACCAGCCTTTTCGGGCAAGCTGGTCGACATAGGGCGCTGGAGCACAATCGCGCATGTTCGCGATAGATGTCTGGGTCTGGACCATGATGGGTTCCTTTCAGGCGCCCGGAAGGGTGGCGACGAGCAGTGAACTGGACGGTCGGATGCCTGCTGTCGCAAGCCGATCGGGCGTGGTCGTATCAATATGGATGGAAAGCGCGCCCAGCATGCGACCATCGATCATCTGCGGCAGGCCGAGCGGACGGCATTCCCAGCCAAAGGCCAGAATCTGCGAAAGCCAGCTCAATTCGGCGATCGCGACATATTGGCGCATATTCCGGGTAAGCCCATGGTCGACAAGGGCGCAGATGAGGCTGTCGCGAGCCTGGCGCCGCTCGCTGGCACTCAGCCGGCGATCGAGGCAGAAGCGGGTAATCTCGAAAATATCCGGTCCTTGTGGCGGTTCCTGCTCGCACAGGCATTCGTAGAAGCTGCCGAGAATATGCGGATGGAGAGTGGGTAAAAGCCGTGCCGAGGCCAGATGCGCGCCATCCCGGTCCGCCAGGATCAGATATTGGGCGTTCGGATCGTCGAACTGATCGACCTCATAGCGATCGGCAAGGACCGGCAGGTCCCATTTGAGCAGATCGATAAAGACCGACTTTCTCGCTGCGAACATGGCGCGCAGCAATATGTCCTCGGCTGCCCCCCGGCCGCCTGCGTTCGGCACGCTCCTGGCCTGCGACGCATCATGGATATGCAACATGGCTCGACTCCCTCTTGAAATGGGAGCCGAGCATCATCCTGCTGACGTGCCGCGGCTACGTACCGAAAGATGTATCGCGATAACCGTAGATTTCCGTGATGCTGAAGGTTCCGTCCAACAATGTCGGGGCCAGAAGCATGATCCGCTTGTTGACCCGATAGCGTGAACAGGCGTTCAGGATATGGCGTTTGACCGTTCCTTCGGTGACCTTGAGGATCTGGCTGATCTCCCAGTCGCTCTTGCCGCGAAAGGCCCACAAAAGGCAGTCGCGCTGACGACGGGTGAGGATCCGGCCGAGCATCGGCAGTCGCAACGCCTGTCTTCCAATCAGCCGGCGCGCGCCGTCAAAGGCGAAACGGCCGGCAATCTCGGCAAAGGCGAGCGAGGCGCTGTCGAGCGGGCGGCCCGAACGCATGGCAAAGGTGCAGGAGCCGGGCATTTCGCCCTCGATGCGGATCGGGATGGTGAACCCGTCGCCGATCCCCTGGCTCGCGCCCAGGCGCAGCATGTGGCGATCTCGCGCGGTCAGGTCGATATAATCGGCAATGCGGGCCCAGGGGAAACCGCCGGGCGCGACATGGCTTGCCCGGTGGATCGGATCGCAGATGCCCAGCGCGTTTCGGGCATAATAATCGGCCCAATGCGCGGGATAATTGTGCAGATGCACCGTCTGGTCGCCCGCGCTGCGCGGATCGACATGGTGGGTGAGGGCGAAATAATCGAAATTGAGGCCCTGCGTCAGAGCCGCCATGGCCTCGCGATAGTCCTCGAGCGTTGCTGCGTCCTGAACCTGCCGGGTCAATTGCTGCAGCAGATGATAGTCTGGCTCCATAGTCAAATGGCGGCGCGAGCGGCGTCTTGGGATGCCGGCGACCCCGCACCCAACCCCTTTCCAATGTCCAAGCCGGCGGCAGGGGTCTCATGCCTCCCGCAGGCGACCAAAACTGTCTTTAAAATGTCATATGTTGCGACGCAGCGCAAATTTTCATTGTCGGGCTCGCGCCGGCCATGAGTAACGCGTGGCCCCGTCAGCCATGCCGTAGCGTATTCCTTGCGTGAGCCAGATCGGCGCCTGGCGCGATTGGCGACTTTATGCCCGCCTCATGGGAATCGATCGGGCGGGACTCATGTGGGAATGGCTGCGGCGCGACAGCGGCTATATTGCCTGGCACGCCGGGGCACGCGCCAGCACGCACGGGGCCGCCGATCCTGGCCAATGGGGGCTGCATTTTCGCTGAGCATCCCGACGTCCCGGTCCCGGACGCGCGGATCCTTTGGCATGCCGATCATGATCCCGAAATATTGCGTCTGTCTTTGCTGCCGGCGCGCAAGGGCGATGGTGATGGCATCGATCCGGCCGCATGGACGGATTTTTTGACCGTCGGGCAAGGTGCGAAGGGATGTGAACCTCTGCTTCTCTCCGACGGTTTGCGCCGGATCCGTCTCGATATTGTCGAGGGCAGCCTTGCCATGGCGCCACCGCTGCGCCCCCTGTTCCACATCGAGGGAGTTTCCTCGGCGCGGGGGCCACTCCGTGCGCTCAATCGCTTCCTCGACTTTCTGTCGCACCGCCGCTTGCGGCCCGCGCTCTATCCCGCCGAGCCGCGTATGGCGCGCTGGCTCCTGTTGCTGCGCGTCCACGACGCGCTGCGCGAAGGGGCGTCGCATCGTGATATCGGCATAGCTCTGTTCGGCGCCGATCGTATCGCCAATCAGTGGGATGGTCCGACCGATGCGTTGCGATCCCGTGTCCGCCGGCTCGTACGCGACGCGCAGCTCATGGCAGAGGGTGGGTATCGGCAACTGCTTCGGCGCGATCCGGATTAGAAAGCGAAATGTCTTCAATCCGGAAGCTACTCTCCAAACCATTGGCGGGCCTTTCGATCGCCCCTATTTCAGCGAGATGGTGTCTCTGCCGAGAGGTCAACGTCTTCGCGCTGCAATGGCATGGCGAGAATGTGTTAGGGAGATAGCTGGGCTGCCGAACTCGACATGCTACCCGCTGGCTCTCGGCCCCCTGTGAGCGATGGATAGCAGCTTCCCTGTGTTGCGAAACCACCATGTGGGCAACTGCGAAAGGCGGATGCTACCAAGGTAAGCAAAAAAAAGGCCGATCAGAAGACCGGCCGATGAGTTTTAGGAGAGGATGCCTGAAAGGCACGGCCTCTATGGTTGCATGACGCTGACATGCCAATTGAGAATGTCGGGAGGACAGTTGCACCTTGCGCAACTGTCCTCCCCGAGCGGGCGCAGTCATTGGCTGATCAAACGCCCAGTCGCTCAAGGCACGCTCCGGCCTGCTGATGGTAGGTGCCGCCGAAAAGCCGGACATGGACGAGGAGCGGCCATAGCCGATAGACAGGCTGGCGGTCTTCCCAACCCTGCGCCAGGCCGCAGGCGTCGAAGAATATCTGCGGCGGCTGGTCGAACAGGCTCAGCATGGCAAGATCGACCTCGCGGTCGCCATGATAGCATGCAGGGTCAATCAGCCCGCTGATCTGGTCCTGGCCGACAAGGATATTGCCACCCCATAGATCGCCATGGAGCAGGGCGGCACGCGGGCTTTTGGGTACATGCTCGCCAAGGCGATCGGCGAGCCGCTCGACGCGATGGGCCAACTGGGCACTGAGATGCGGAATATGGCAGCGCAGGCGCTGTTCTGTCCAGAACTCGACCCAGTTGTCGGATCGGCCATTGGGGATCAGCACATCGTCAAATCCATAATTGTGATCCCAGCCATAGGCAACCTGGCTCGGCGCATGGAGGCGGTCGAGCAATTCGGCAAGATGCGCCCAGTTGCGAACAAGGCGTCCGTCCGAGGGCAGGTCTTCGAGCAGCAGCAGGTCATCCTGGACGGCCAGTATCTGCGGAACCACGGTGCCGGTCGCCGCGATCGCCGTGAGCATGCGGGCTTCCTCGACAACCCTGTCGCCCCGTTTGGCGATGACGGTATCGCCGCCGCCAAGGGAGAGGCGCGCGACGAAGGAGAGGTCGCCGCCTCCAACGCGGGTCACGCTTTGCACATTGCGGCCAAGCAATGTTGCCGCTTCGGTGAATATCGCTCTCATGCTGTCTGGTTTTGCCCCCGTTCAAGCCTTCACCGATCGGGCTTCTACATGCTCATGGCAAGGCTGAGCTATGCATGAATCTGGGTGGCGCAGCGATCTGCATCGATAAAAGTAACCCCGCCGGAGAGATCTCAACGGCGGGGCCATAGTTCAGGGAGGTGTCGCTCCAAGGGGGGAGGGGAGCGACAGGCAAGATATGGTGTGCATCGATGACTTTGCAATGACGATGCCTTTTGCCGCTTGTCGGCATCCTCGACCGTCCAGAACATGGGATTGCGCATCCAGTCGTTGATGGCGGATTCCCGCCATCCCATGCAGCGCGTGGCGATACGGACCTGTTTAGGGAAGGTGCCGGCCTGGACCTTGCGATAGAGTGTCGCCCGGCTCAGCCCGGTCCGGTCGAGGACTGTGTTGAGCCGAATGATGCGATCAGGTGGCTGAGTTGAGTGGTGACATGAGCGCGCCTGATCCCGAGGATTGTCAGATACTTGCTGCGCGTCAATCATGTGAGAAAGTCCCGATTGGGCTGGATCGTGCGCCAGAGAACGCCCGCGTATCGTGGCGTCCACACGGCCATCAAAATATTTTGATGATGTCTGGCTGATGCCTCGCCGGCTCTGCCGGCTGAGACTCTTTGGGATGGTTGATTTGGTGGCTGCGGCGCGCGCGGCGGGCCGCGCGCATAGCATCTGATTCGGGTCGGGGCGGCGCTGCGTGCCGCCATGCGGTCATCGCGCTTCGCGCGATGGCGTTGGCCTCCGGCAT
>NZ_LUFI01000076.1:0-22854 GCF_005281675.1 Sphingobium sp. MP9-4
GCTCGATCGGGCCGGCCAGCGCCGGATGCGCGGCCACGCCGCCGTCGATCAGGCCCGCCGCGCCGCGCCCGACCGACCCATGGCTTGCCAGTGCAGCCGATCGCTCTGCCGCAGCCGCGCCGCTGGGGAAATAGAGATTGTCGGCGCTCGCCTGCGCCTGCGGGGCGATCTTGCGCACATTGCGCAGCGCGCGCGCCAGGCTCTGGCCATCCGGCACGGTCAGACGGGTGATCGCCATGTCGATCCCCTCCGCCTCGATCCGTTCCACGCCATAGCCGGCCGCCCGTAGTGTCTCGATCGCGGCCGCGTCCGCCCCGGTCAGCAGGATGATGCCGCGCCGCGCCGGCTCTCGCCGGTCGTCCAGTTCGACCGCGTCGCCATGCTGGCGCAGCAGCACGTCGATCCGCGCCGTGCGCGCCGCTGCCAGCCGATCGGCCAGCCGTGCCGGCGACAGCCGATCCAGTCCGCTCTGGTCGACGATGCCGCCCAGCCGGTCGAGCGTATCGGGCAAAACCTGGCCGACCCCGCCCAGCGCACCGCCCCCCAACGCACTGGCGGCTGGCGCCGGCAGCAATTGCGCCTGCGCACCCGGTGTCGCCAGCCACAATCCCGCGATCAGCAACGGGCGCGTCCATCTCATCTCTGTCTCTTCCCGCCGGTCATCGCCGGCCTTTTCAGCGTCAAAATCGTCCATCGTCAAAAAAATCCGGTTGCTGGACTTTCTGAAGGATGAAACGGCCGGGCAGGGACGTTTCATCCCTGAAAGCAATTTGGAGAAACCATGTCGTTCGAGCGCGACCTGCTGGCGATCCTGCCCCGGCTGCGGCGTTTTGCCGCCAGCCTGTCGCATGATCGCGCCGATGGCGACGATCTGTGCCAGGCGGCACTGGAAAAGGGGCTGCGCGCCCGCGACCAGTGGCAACCGGGCACGCGGCTCGACAGCTGGATGTATCGGATCATGCGCAATCTTTGGATCGATGAGGGCCGCGCTCGTCAGCGGGCCGCCAGAACCTTCGCCCCGGAAGAGGCGGGGGCCGATGTCGGCTATGCCGGCGACAAGGCGGTGGAGCAGGCCATGACCCTGTCCGACGTCGATCGGGCGATGCAGGCATTGCCGCCCGAACAGCGCGAGGCGATCGCGCTCGTGCTGGTGGAGGGGCTGTCCTACAAGGAGGCGGCTGCGATATTGAACATACCCATGGGCACGCTGACCTCGCGACTGGTGCGCGGTCGCGGCGCGCTCATTGAACTATTGGGGGAAGCGGCATGACCGACATTGATGAAGCCATGCTGATCGCCTGGGTGGATGGCGAATTGGACGAGGTGACGCGGCGGCGCGTCGACCGCGCGGCGGCGGAAGACCCGGCGCTGGCCGCCCGACTGGAGCAGCATCGGCGGTTGCGCGCGCGGCTGGCCGGCCATTTCGCGCCGATCGCGCAAGAGGATGTGCCTGCGTCGATGCAGGCCATGCTGGTGCCGCCGACGGTGGTGCCGATCGCGCGTCCCTCGCGGCGCTGGAGTTGGGTTACGGGCGGCGCGATCGCCGCCAGCCTGCTGCTGGGCCTTGGCATCGGCCATATGTCGGGCGGGCCGGTAGGGCCGATTGCGGTAAAGGACGGCGCGATGCTGGCACAGGGACCGCTCGCCACCGCGCTCGACAGCCAATTGGCCTCGGCCGGGGAGGATGGCCCGGTCCGTATCGGCCTTAGTTTCCGGCGCAAGGGCGGCGGCTGGTGCCGCAGCTTCGACGGCGCGGCCATGGCCGGTGTCGCCTGCCGCACCGATGCCGGCTGGCAATTGCTGCAGGCGGTGCCCGGCAAGGGCGAGACGAGCGAATATCGCCAGGCCGCCTCCGCCGATCCGCGCCTTCTCGCCACCATCGACGGCCTGATCGACGGCGCTCCTGCCGATGCGCAGGGCGAACGGGCGGCGCAGGCGGCGGGCTGGCGCTAACTGCCGCTTCGCTGTCGCCTGACTGTCGCTTCACCGTCGCGTCACTGTCGCTTCGGTGGCGCGTCAGGGACGCGTGGCAGGCGCGCCAGACCGCAAAAACGGCTGGTTTCACGTCGCACGACACTGTGAACTTTCAACTGTCGCGTCAGAATTCCAGGTTCAGCCGGCCATAATAGAAACCGCCGCTGATCCCATAGGGGGCATAGGCATTGTAAAGGCTGCCGGCCGTCCGGTTCACGGGCTTCAATTTGTTGGGATAGGTGTTGAGCAGATTATTGGCGCCGAACGATAGCTTGACGCCCTTGGTCAGCCGGTAGCCCAGTTCGAGGTCGAGGATCGTCTTGGGGCTCAGCTTCTCGTCGACATAGCCCAGGGTGCAGCCGGCACTGCCGGCGGTGCAGGCGGCAAAATCCTCGGTATGATAGACGGCGGCGCTCGCCCGCTGATAGATTTTGCCATAGCGGGTGGCGCGCAGGTTCAGGTTGAAATCGCCCTTTTCCCACAGGATGTTGCCGATCAGCTTGTCGCGCGGCGTGCCTTCGGAAAGGTCGCCTTGCTTGGCCCGGCCGATCAGCACCAGCCCGGATGCGGCGATCTCGTCGGGGACCGGGTCGATATGGGTGAAGATCGTCTTGTTGAAATTGGCCGACAGGCTGATCGTCGCGGTGCCAAGGTCGCCCAGCCCCGCCCGATAGGTGCTGACGATGTCGAGGCCGCGGGTGCGCGTATCAGCCGCGTTGGAGAAGATGAGGCCGCCGGCAATGCCCTGGATGCCCGCTGCCGCCAGCGCATCCATGACCACCGGGCCGCTCAGCGTTTCGGACAGCAGGATGCGGTCCCTGACCTTGATCTGATAGGCATCGACCGTGACGTTGAAATTGGGGGCCGGGGTCAGGACGATGCCGGCGGAAAAGTTGGTCGACTTTTCCGGTTTCAGCGGCTGCGCCCCTAGCGCCCGCGCGGCAACCCCGTCGACCGGCAGCGCCTGCACCGGCAGCAACTGGTTCACGCCGTTGACGGTGACGTTGATCGTGGAGGAGGAGGCATAATGTTGCTGCTGCAGCGTCGGCGCGCGAAAGCCGGTGCTGGCGGTGCCGCGAATGGCAAAGCCGCGAAACGGCTCGATGCGCAGCGACGCCTTGCCGGTATCGGTGGTGCCGAAGTCGGAATAATCCTCATGCCGTCCGGCAAGGCCGAACTCCAGCCCCTCGACGATCTGGCCTTCCAGATTAATATAGGCGCTCCAGTTGTCGCGGCTCCAGCTACCCGATCCTTCGGGCAGGAAGCCGGTGACGCCCTGCGACCCGACCCCGGTCCGCGTCGCCCCCGCGAGCCAGCTGCCGGCCGGCGAGACATAGCCGCCATCGATATAGGATTCCGGGTCGCCCGGACCGATCAGGAACTTGTTCTTCTTATATTCGGCGCCGACCGCGACCGACAGCGGCCCGGCGAGGCCGATATCGAGCTCCTTGCTGAAGTCGAGATTGCTGGTCCATTCGTCGAAGCGGATCTTGCCGAGATAGAAATGGGTCGGGCTGGCCGGTCCCATGGAGGGGTTGAGCGAGGTGGTCTGCGCATATTTGACCTCGTCCTGCGCATAGCTGGTCGACAGGTCGACATGGATGCCGCCGCCAATCTCGCCGCGCAGGCCGCCGGCGACCTGAAAATCCTCGTCATAGACGTGGATGCGCGGGATATAGCCCTCGGGGTAGATTTCCAGGATATTGTTGAGCGCCGCTGGGTTGCGATAGGTCAGCCAACCGGCTGCATGCCGCTTGGAATAGGTGCCGAAGCTGTACAGCTCCATGTCGCCGCCAACCGGCATCATCGCGTCATAGCTGGCATTGCCGCCGATCACCTGCGGCTGGCCATATCTGGCGCGAATGCGGTCCGGATCGGCATTGCGCGCGTCGCCGGTGGGGTAGAAGGGATTGCTGGTGATCGGACTGCTGTTCACCACCGTATTGTCCTGCAGCACGCCTTCGCCCGACAGGTGGATATAGCCGCCGTCCGGCCCGATCGCGAAACCCTTGTCGATCTGCCAGCGGCCCTGCCAGCCGCCATTGTCGGCGGTGCTGCCCATGGTCAGCGCCGCGCCGCCCTGCGTGTCGTTCTTCAGGATGATGTTGACGACGCCGGCGATCGCATCCGACCCATATTGCGCCGACGCGCCGTCGCGTAGCACTTCGATCCGCTGGATCGCATTGCCGGGGATCAGGTCCAGGTCCGGCGGCGACTGGCCATTCTGGACCGACCCGTTGATGAACAGGGTGGCGGTATTGTGGCGCCGCTTGCCGTTGACCAGGACCAGCAACTGGTCGCCGCCCAGGCCGCGCAGCGACAAAGTGCGCACCGCCCAGCTGGCGCCCGCGCCGTTGTTCGACACATTGATCGACGGCACCAGCGTGCCGAGCAGGTCGCGCACCGACTGCTTGCCGCTGGCTTCCAGATCCTTTTCCCCCAGCACGTCGATCGGCGCCAGGCTTTCGGCGACGGTGCGGGTCGTCTGGCGGGTGCCGGTGACGATGATGGGCGCGGATTCCGCTGCCGGCTCCGGCGCAGGCGCCATGGCGAGGCCATCAAGCGTAGCCGTGCCGCTCGCCTGCGCGAACTGGATCGCCAGCGGTCGGCGACGCACCGCGCTGCGGTTGGGCGGGGTGACGAGGGCGATGACGCCGGCGCCGGCCGGGGATCGGCGCAATTCGGTGCCGGCCAGCAACTGGCTGAGCGCATCGTCGGTGCTCAGCCATCCTTCGACCCGGCGGCTGCGGATATTGGCGACTTCATCATAGGGGAACAGGATGCGAATGCCGGCCTGCGCCGACAGCGCCCGCAGCGCGCCGCTCAGGGGCTGCGACGGGATGGAGAATTTGTGCCGCTGCGACAGGCTGGTGTCCGGCGCAGGGGCGGCAAGCAGTTGGGTCGGCGCAACAAGGCATGTGGCGAGCGAAAGCCCCGCCAGAACATGGCGTTTCTGCATGATATGTCCCCTGCTGATCGGCATTTTTTGCCGTTGGTCATGGGAACGAAATATGGTGGGCGATCCGCCATGGACCGGCAACAAAAGCGTCAGGCTGTGGTCGCGGCTGGGGAAGGGCTCAGGTTTCGCCGGTCTGAAGGAACCATCGGTCCGCGCCCTCCAGGCCGATGGCAGTCAGCCGGCCGGAATAATAGGCGCCGGTATCGATGCCGATGCGATTGGCCAGATTTTCGACCTCGGGCGTGATGCTGTGGCCATGGACCACCATCTTGTCATGCCGCCCGCCATGGTTGAGGAAATCGCCGCGTATCCAGCGCAGATCGGACGGTCGCTGCTCGGCGATCGGCACCCTGGGGCGGATGCCGGCGTGGACGAACAGATAGTCGCCGACCGTCAGATGATCGACGAAGCTGTCGAGGAAATCGACATCCGCGCGGGGAATATAGTTCAGCATCCAGTGGGCGATCGCCCCATCATCCATGTTGGCGCTCAGCGAAAGCGGCAGGCCGTAGCTGGCGAGCGTTTCCATGCCGCCGATGCGCCGGAAGAAGCCGACCGCGCCCTGATCGCCGCGCGCAGCCATGACGAAAATCTCTTCATGATTGCCCTTGAGCAGCCGGATGTCGCTGCCCGATCCATGCAGCGCCCGGACCCGCTCGATCACCTGCGCCGAATGCGGCCCACGATCGATCAGATCACCGAGCAGGATGAGGCCCCGGCGCTTTCCAGGCCGCAGCGCATCGTCGGCCGAAAGCATGCCGAGCAACTGGTCGAGCAGGTCGAGCCGGCCATGAATGTCGCCGATCGCATAGATGCGCCAGTCATCCCCCACGCTGGGAGGCGTCCCGTCCCGGTCATCGGATCGGCGCAGGAATTTCAGCATCGGGAGGGCCATGTGCGCTTCATGGCCCGCGATGCTGCCACAGCGTCACAGGCGCGGCAATGTCACGCCCTGCTGTCCCATATATTTTCCGGCCCGGTCGGCATAGCTGACCTCGCAAGGCTCGTTGCCCTGCAGGAACAGGAACTGGCAGGCGCCTTCATTGGCGTAGATCTTGGCGGGCAGCGGCGTAGTATTGGAAAATTCCAGCGTCACATGGCCTTCCCAGCCCGGTTCCAGCGGCGTGACGTTCACGATGATGCCGCAGCGGGCATAGGTGGATTTGCCAAGGCAGATCACCAGCACGTCGCGCGGGACGCGAAAATATTCGACCGTGCGGGCAAGCGCGAAGCTGTTGGGCGGGATGATGCAGACGTCGGTCTTGCGGTCGACGAAGCTGTTGGAGGCGAAATCCTTGGGATCGACCACGGCGCTGTCGACATTGGTAAAGATCTTGAACTCGTCGGCGACGCGCGCGTCATAGCCATAGGAGGACAGGCCATAGCTGATGCAGCCGTCGCGGCGCTGATTCTCGACGAACGGCTCGATCATGCGGTTCGACTGGGCCTGCTTGCGGATCCAGCGGTCGGAAAGGATGGACATGGGTCTGTCAGCTCTTCTGTGCAGGGGTGATGCCAAGGTCGGCCGGGCCGAAGGCGTGGGGCAACAGGTCGGCAACGCGATGTTCGACCAGGCCGTCACCTTCGGGCGCGACGCAATAGATGGCCAGGGTGCGGCCGGCCATCTGTTCGGCCTCGTTGATGACCTGGCGGCATCGGCCACAGGGGCTGACGATCGCCTCGCCGCCGACGCTGCCGTCCGCCGCCATGCCGCCGCCGACGACCGCGATCTCGGTGACATCGGCCAGACGGCCCTGCGCGTTGACGGTCGCCAGCGCGACGGTTTCGGCACAGAGCGACAGGCCATAGCTCGCATTTTCGAAATTGCTGCCGGTGACGATGCTGCCATCGGTCAGGCGCACGGCGGCGCCCACGGCAAAGCGGCTGTAGGGCGCATGGGCATGGGCCAGCGCGCCGCGTGCTGCCGCGACCAGCGCGGCGATATTCTTGTCTTCTGCACTCATGGTGCCACCACATCCCATCTGATCGGTCCGTCGACGCCGTCGATATGCCGCATGTCGCTGGCTGTCCACATCACCCAGGGACGTTTGGCATAATCGGGCGCGAAGAAATTGCCGTCGACCCACAAGGTCCGGTTGATGCCGCTGGCAATGTCATATTGGGCGTCGAAATCGGCGCTGATGTTGAGCAGGGCGGGCTTGCCGGCATGGCTTTCGACCAGATTGACCAGCGTGTTGAGTTCCGACAGCACCTGATCGCGGCCGGGGCGCGTGGCGCAGGATGGATCGAACCCCAGTCGGATGACCGGGGGCAGGGCGGCATTGTCGCGCGGTACGGTGGTCATGAACTGGGTCGCCTGATCGACGGCCTTGGCGCACAGGCTATAGTCCAGCGCCGCGCCATAGCGCATGCCCGCGCCACGCGCGCCGCGCCAGTTGGCGGCGAACAGCGGGTCGCGCAGGCTGGCGCCCCTGGCCGCGCGAATATAGGCGAAATCCGCCCCCTGCGCCGCCAGCGTGCCCCATTCGACCAGGCCGGTGTCGGATGTCACCGATACGCCCTGGGTCGGATATTCGTCACGGTTCGGAGCCCATCCGCGTGCATAGATCCACAGTGCCGAACCCAGCACCATGATGATTGCCAGAACCGCCCCCAAGCGGACCAGCAAGCCCCCCAAAGTCAAACGCCCGATGATATTACCCCTTGATGTGCAGGACGCAGATAAGTGTGAACAGGCGGCGCGCGGTGTCGAAATCGACCGCGATCTTCCCCTCCAGCCGCTCTTTCAGCATGTCCGCTGCGTCGTTGTGAATGCCCCGCCTGGCCATGTCGACGGTTTCGATCTGCGCTGGCGAGGCATTGCTGATCGCCTGATAGTAACTGTCGCAGATCGCGAAATATTCGCGGATCGGCCGGCGGAAACGGCCCAGGCCCAGGATGATCGCCTCCAGCGGGCTGTCGTCCGCGCGGTTGATCTCGATGACCAGGCGCCCTTCCTCGACCCGCAGCACCACCTTGTAGGGGCCGGCATAGCCGTCGGCATGGACGCGCTCCGGCGCGAAATGATTGTCCTCCAGCAGGTCGAAAATGGCGATGCGCCGTTCCTGCTCGACATCCGCGTTGCGCCACAAGATGGTGCGCTCGTCGAGCTTGATGTCTATGATGCGCGGATCGGCCATGGCGGGTCTGCTGTCAGTGCGGCGACGGGCCACGAAAAGCAAGCGGGACTTGTGGCGGGGGAGATGCGGTTGTTTCAACCTTCGCCCTTGCGCGACCCGCGTCGTGGCGCGATGAGGGCCCATGGTCGAACTCGTGAAACTCAATGCCGCTCCCGAAGAGGGCGGGCTGGAACTGCCGCGCAACGTCGAAGCGGAAGCTGCGCTGCTCGGCGCGCTGATGATTGACAACCGCATCGCGGAGGATGTGCAGCTCAAGCTGAAGCCCGAACATTTCTTCGAGCCACTGCATGGCCGTATCTATGAGGCGGTGATGCGCCTGATCGAGCGCGACATGATCGCCAATCCGGTGACGCTCAAGCCGATGCTGGAACAGGATCCGGCGCTCAAGGAGCTGGGCGGCGCTGCCTATCTGGCGCAGCTCACCGGTAGCGGTGCCGCGCTGCTGGGTGCGCGCGACTTCGCAACCCAGATCTATGACCTTGCCCTACTTCGCCAGCTTGTGAACGTCGGTCGAGAACTGGTTGATAATGCTTTAGATACCAGTGAGGATGTCAATCCGCGCGAGCAGATCGAGCTGGCCGAAGTTGCGCTTTACAAAGTGTCGGAAGGCGAGGGCGAGAGCGGGTCGGTCAAGAGCTTCCTCTCCGCCTCCACCATGGCGGTACAGGTGGCTGAACGTGCGCTCAACAGCGGCGGCCATGTGTCGGGTATCACCACCGGCATCAACAGCCTCAACGAGAAGATCGGTGGTCTGCACAATTCCGACTTGATGATCCTGGCCGGTCGTCCGGGCATGGGCAAGACGTCGCTGGCGACCAATATCGCCTATAATGCGGCGTCGCGCTGGCTGCGCGACCATAGCGACGGCATTCCGCCGGAAAAGAATATGGGCGCCAAGACCGCCTTCTTCAGCCTCGAAATGTCGGCCGACCAGCTCGCGACCCGCGTTCTGGCCGAACAGTCGGGCATCAGCGGCGAAGCGCTGCGTATGGGCAAGATCAGCCGGGCGGACTTCCAGAACCTGTCGCGCGCCGCGCGCGACCTTCAGGAACTGCCGCTGTTCATCGACGATACGCCGGGCCTGACGATCGCGGCGCTGCGGACCCGCGCTCGTCGCCTCAAGCGCCGTCATGATGTCGGTTTCATCGTCGTCGACTATCTCCAGTTGCTGCAGGGCAGCGGCAAGGTGGGCGATAGCCGCGTCAATGAAATTTCGGAAATTTCCCGTGGTTTGAAGACGTTGGCGAAGGAACTTCATGTGCCGGTGCTGGCGCTGTCGCAGCTCAGCCGTGCGGTGGAACAGCGCGAGGACAAGCGTCCGCAGCTGTCCGACCTTCGCGAATCGGGCTCGATCGAGCAGGACGCGGACATGGTCTGGTTCGTGTTCCGCGAGGATTATTATGTCGCCGCCAAGGAACCGGGCAACAAGGAAGGCCCCGAGCATCAGGAATGGGTGCAGGAGATGGAGCGCATCTACGGCCTGGCCGAAGTGATCGTCGCCAAGCAGCGTCACGGTTCGACCGGCCGTATCCGCATGAAGTTCGACGCCAAGATCACGCGCTTCTCGGATCTGGCCGAAGGCAGTTCCTACCTCGAAGACCTCGAATAAGAAGGCATGGCGGCGGATATATCCGCCGCCACCCGGTTCAGCCGGCGACGAACGCCTTGAAGACGATGCACAGGCCGATCATGCTGGCGAGATAGGCGAGCGAGCGGACCACCGGCACGCCCAGGCCATAGAGCGGCAGGTAGAGCGCGCGCGACACCAGCCACAGCCAGCCGCCGATCGCCGTCCATTCGCTGGTGCGGCCGGCCACCACCACGCCGAACAGGACGATGATCGCGATCGGGAAGGTTTCCAGGAAATTGGCCTGGGCGCGGACCAGCCGGCCGCCGACGGGATCGAGCGGGGGCAGGTTTTCGTCCCGCGCCCCGGTATTCCATTTCAGGCCATATTGCTTCGTCTTGAGATGCGCCGCCGCGAAGATATGGACCAGCAGCAGGACACAGGCCCAGGCCAGGATCTTCAGTTCAACCGCCATCATGCCCTCCCTTGATCGCGGCGGCGCCATGCCATCCGCTTATTTGACGATCGGCAACCATATCGCGCTGGCGCCCGCCGCGCCATATTGCACGCTCTGAGTCGCCGGCTTGTAGTCGCCCGGCTTCGCGTCGAAGATCGAAGGTACATAGGTCTGCGGGTTGCGGTCATAGACCGGGAACAGGCTGGACTGGATCTGCACCATGATGCGGTGGCCCGGCTTGAACACATGGTTCACGTTCGGAAGGCCGAATTTGTAATTTTCCGCCTTGCCCGGCGTCAGCGCCTGCGGCTTGTCGAAGCCATGGGCGTAGCGGCCCCGGAAAATGTCGATGCCGATCGGCAGTTCATAGCCGGCCATCACCGGATTGGCGGTGTTCTCTTCCGGATAGACGTCGATCAGCTTCACCACCCAGTCGCTGTCGGTGCCACTGGTGGCGGCGAACAGGTCGACCATTGGCTGGCCGGCGATATGGACCTCCTTGTCCAGCACCGGCGTCACATAGGTCAGCACGTCGGGCCGACCATCGACGAAACGCTGGTCCTTCACCAGCCAGGTGCGCCAAGCCTCATTCTGGTCCTGATGGATCGGCCGGGGCAGATAGGGGACCGGCTTGGCCGGATCGGACACATAGGAGTCGCTGCCGGCTGCCGCCGGCTTGGCCCAGGACAGGCTGTAGCTGGCACCCAGATAGAGCGGCGTCGGCGTGCCGCCCGGCCATTTGGCGCGGGTTTCCCACTTGTCGATGCCGGTCGCGTAGCTGAGCGATCCGGGCATGGTGTAGCCGGCGGGCGGATTGTCCTTGAGATAATGGTCGAGGAAGGGCTTCATCGTGCCGACGCGGAACTGGCGGCCGGTATCGCCCTCGAACTGGAGATCGCCGAGGCTCCGGCCCTCATAATTGACGCCGCTATGGCGCCAGGGGCCGATTACCAGGCTGACCATGTCATTCTTCTTGTCCTGCGGTTCCAGCGCCTTGTAGACCGCCGGGGCGCCATAGCTGTCCTCCTGGTCCCACTGGCCCACGACCAGCATCGTCGGCACGGTCAGGGTGCGCTTGGCCAGCAGTTTGTCGACCGCCTGTTCCTGCCAATAGGCGTCATAGGCCGGATGTTCGAGCAGCTTGCGGACCGAGGGGAAGGCGTCGAGGCCATAGGCGCGGGCGAAGTCGCCGGCCGATCCGGCGTTCAGCATCGTCGTATATTCGTCGCCATTGCCCATCGGGATGGCGCCGCCGCCCTTCTTGGCGGTCTGCGACAGGCTGTAACCGAAGCCGAAATTGCGGAAGGCGCCATTGTGGAACCAGTCGTCGCCCATCCAGCCGTCGACCATCGGGCTCTGCGGCACGGCGGCCTTCAGCGCAGGGTGCGGATCGATCAACGCCATCAGCGAGGTGAAGCCGGGATAGGAGGAGCCGGTGATGGCGACCTTGCCGTTGGTTTCCGGCACATTCTTCACCAGCCAGTCGATCGTGTCATAGGCGTCGGTGCTGTTGTCGACGTCGGTTTTGTTGAGCGGGCCACGCAGCGGACGGGTCATGACATAGTCGCCCTCCGACCCGTGCAGGCCGCGCACGTCCTGATAGACGCGGATATAGCCGTCATTGACGAAATCCGCGTCCATGACCGGCAGGATTTCCTCGATCCTCTGACTGCGGTTGCGGCTGGTCGCCTTGCCGGCATCATAGGGGGTGCGGGTCAGCAGGATGGGGCCGTGGCTGGTGCCCTTGCGCATAACGATGATGGTGAACAGCTTCACCCCGTCGCGCATCGGGATCATCACTTCCTTGCGCACATAGTCCGCCTGCGGCCGGGCCGGATCATAGACATCGACCTTGTCCGGGGTCATCGGATCGGTCTGGGCGGCGATCGGCGCGGCGAGCGCAGCGATCATCAGGGCGGCAGCGGAAATCTGTGCGGTACGAAGCATGGCGATACCCCTTTGTTCTTTTGTGATCATGCAACGGGTCCGGCCTTGAGGAAAGGCCGGACCCGCTTGTCCTTTGTCAGGCCTGCGCGAGGGCGCGAGCGCGATCCTCGATCCGCTTCTCCAAGATCGACAGCGGCATCGCACCTTCCTCAAGAACGGCGTGGAACTGCTTGATATCGAACTTGTCGCCCAGCAGCGCCTGCGCCTTTTCGCGGGCCTTGGTCCAGCTGCCATGGCCGACCTTGTAGCTGGTCGCCTGGCCCGGCTGGGTGCAGTAGCGCTCGACCTCGCGCTGGCAGCGGGGGCGGGCAAAACCGGTCTTCTCGACCATGTAATCGGTCGCCTGCTTGACGCTCCACTGCTTGGAATGGATGCCGGTGTCGACCACCAGGCGGGCGGCGCGGAACAGGAAGGACTGGAGGTAACCGGCGCGATCGATCGGCGTCGCATAGCCGCCCAGTTCATCGGCCAGCTGCTCGGCATAGAGCGCCCAGCCTTCGCTATAGGCGCTCATGAAGGCGGTCTTGCGCAGCATCGGCACATCGCCGGCAGTCTGCGCGGTCGAGATTTGGAGGTGATGGCCGGGCACGCCTTCATGATAGGTGAGGGCAGGCAGGCCATATTTCGGCCAGTCGCCGACGTCCTTCAAGTTGATGAAATAGATGGCCGGGCGCGAACCGTCGAGCGCGGCGCGGTTATAATAGCCGTTGGAGGCGCCATCCTGGATCTCGACCGGCACCGCGCGGATTTCGAGCGGCGTATTGGGGATGGTCGTGAACGCCTGGGGCAGCTTCGCCTTCATGGCGTCGAGGTCGCGGTTGAGCTGGGCGAGCAGGGCGGCGCGGCCGTCCGGGCTGTCGGCATAGAGCTGGGCCGGGTCGACATTGAGCGCGGCGAGCTTTTCTCCGACGCTGCCCTTGGTAAAGCCGGCGCCGTTCAGGATCACGTCCAGCTTGGCGCTGATGTCGGCGACCTGCTCCAGCCCCATGGCGTGGATCTGATCGGCGCTAAGGTCGGTGGTGGTCGCCTGCTTGAGGGCGGCGGCATAGATTTCATCGCCGCGCGGGGTGCGCCATACGCCGTCACCGGCGGCGGTCTTGGGCTTCAACGCCTCGATCGCGGCGATCTGTTCTTCGAGCGCGGGATAGATCGACTTTTCGACGATCGCGGCGGCCTGCGTCTGCCAGTCGCCGGTCACGCCCTTGGCCGCGGCGCGCTTCGCCAGCGACTGGACCAGGCTGCTGGTCGCGGCGGGCTGGCCGCGCAGCTTCTTCATCTGGCCGAGCGTCAGGTCGAGCGACCAGCCGGGGGCGAGATAGCCGCGCGCGGCCTCGTCCCGCTGCAGCGCGGTATCGGTCCGCAGGTTGCGGGCAAAGGCATCGAGCCGGGCGACATAGGCCTCGCAATCACCGACCGTGTTGATGGTGTGCGCGGTGTTGAGGAAATCAGGCGTCTGGAAATAGCTGCCGCCCTGCTGGAAGATGCGATAGGGGCGCTGGACGCTGTTGAGGCCGAACTTGGCGGGGGCGACCGTCTGCTGGTCGAGCGAATAGAGGATGACCTCCAGGTTCAGGCGCTGCGCATCCGACAGGGCGGCGCCCTCATATCCCTTGAATTCCTTGATCGCCGCCTGGGTGGCGGCCAGCTTCTTCATCGTGCCCGACTTGCTGTTGTCGTCGAGCTGGCTCTTGGCGGCGGAGCGGGCGCCCTTGTCGAGGCCGAGGCTGGTGACCATGGCGGGCGACAGGTCGAGCTGGCGCTCGAAGGCGGTGGCGAAGGCGGCCGACAGGCGGGCATCATCGGCGCCGGCCGCCTGGGCCAGGGCGCGTGGCGCCGCAGTGGCGAGCGCGACCGCGCCCGAGGAAAGCAGGAATTGACGACGATCCATGGGGCGACTCCCTTAAGTCCCGTTGGAAAGGGGGGAGTGTATTGCGCCGCTGACACGACAGGTCCAGCGCGCGCCCACGCTTGTTACGCAATGTTACAATAAGATAAGGGACGGGCGCCCCGCAGGGCGCCCGGTGCAATCAGAAGGCGGGCAGGTTTGCCGGGTCTTCCGGATCGATGACGGGGATCGGCGTCACCGGCGAATGGATACCGCACTCCACCTTGTCCCAGCCGCGCCAGCGACCGGCGCGCGGGTCTTCGCCCGGCAGCACCTTGGACGTGCAGGGTTCGCAGCCGATCGACAGATAGCCCTGTGACTCCAGCGGGTGACGCGGCAGTTGTTCGGCCTCGAAATAGGCTTCCAGATCGGTCTTGGTCCAGTCGCCCAGCGGATTGATCTTTAGCCGGCCGTCCTCGACCTCGAAGCGCGGCAAATTCTGGCGCGTGACTGACTGGAATGCCTTGCGGCCCGAAATCCAGCCGTCCAGGCTCGCCTTGGCACGCTTCATCGGCTCGACCTTGCGGATTTCGCAGCAGCCGTCGGGGTCATAGGACCAGCGCAGGCCGGTTTCGTCCTTCTTGGCCAGCACGGCGGCGTCGGGCGCGACCACGCTGCTGTTGGTGAAGCCCAGCCGTGCGACCAGCGTGTCGCGATAGTTGAGCGTTTCGGCGAACATCTTCTGCGTGTCGACGAAGATCACCGGGATAGCCTTGTCGGCCTTGGCCACCAGATCGAGCAGCACCGCGCTTTCCGTGCCGAAGGAAGAGACGACGCCGACATTGCCGGCGAGCCCTTCCGCGAACACGGTCTTGAGCATGGTCAGCGTATCGACGCCCTCGAAGCGCGCGTTGAGCGCATCGGCATCCCCCTGGGTAAAGACGGGGCGGGCATCGATCACATCTACTAGCCGCTCTGGGATCTGGCGGGCAGGTTCAGCCATCAATTTTCTCCGGATGCCGTTTCGCCCAGACGGGCTGACGGCCATCGATCGTCTTCTGATAGACGTCGACATAGCGGGTGAGCGCGCGCTCCACGGCGGCGTCATCCAGGGCTTTGGCGGGGTGGAAACTGTCGAAGCCGCAGCGGCGCATGGCGTTGATCTGGTCGACCAGCACGTCGCCCACGGCGCGCAATTCGCCCTGATAGCCCGATTCCCGCAGGATACGTGCGGCGGAATAGCCGCGCCCGTCGCCATAGGCCGGGAAGTTCACCTCGACCAGCGAGAGGCGATCGAGATGGGGCAGCAGTTCGCGCGCATCCTCGCCCGGTTCGATGCGGACGGCGGTGGCGTTGGACTGGCCGGTGAAGGATTCGACCGTGACGGCCGGCTCCTGCGCGGCTTCACCGTCGCGGAAGGAGAGGAACTCAACCATAGATCGCCTCCTTGAAGGGCTTCATGCCGATGCGGCGATAGGTGTCGAGGAAGCGCTCCCCGTCGGTGCGCTCGGCGAGGTAGATGTCGGTGACCTTCTCGATCGCGTCGACCACGCCGTCTTCGGAGAAACCGGGGCCGGTGATCTGGCCGAGCGACGCATCCTCCGCGCCCGATCCGCCGAGCAGCAGCTGGAAATTCTCCACGCCCTTCCGGTCCACGCCCAAAATGCCGATATGGCCGGCATGATGGTGGCCGCAGGCATTGATGCAGCCCGAAATTTTGAGCTTCAGCTCGCCAAGTTCGGCCTGACGCGCATTGTCGGCGAAGCGCTGCGCGATCTTCTGTGCCAGCGGGATCGAGCGGGCATTGGCGAGCGCGCAATAATCAAGGCCAGGGCAGGCGATGATATCGGTGATGAGGTCGAGATTGGCCTCGGCCAGTCCCGCTTCGTCCAGCTTCTGCCAGATGGCGTAGAGATCGGCCTTCTTCACATGCGGCAGGACGAGATTCTGCGCATGGGTGACGCGCAGTTCGTCGAGCGAATATTGCTCGGCCAGCGACGCGACCAGTTCGATCTGCTCGGCCGACGCGTCGCCGGGAATGCCGGTTAGCGGCTTCAGGCTGATATTGACGATCGCATAGCCGGGCTGCTTGTGGGCCGCGACCTGACGGTCGACCCACAGGGCGAAGGCCGGATCGGCACGGTCGATCTCTTCGCTCAGGCCCGTTTCATAGGCCGGGTTGGCAAAGAAGGCGCGGATGCGGTCCAGTTCCTCAGTCGGCGGGTTGAGGCCAAGCTCGCGCATATGGGCGAACTCTTCCTCGACCTGCCGCTTATATTCCTCGACGCCGATCTCATGAACCAGGATCTTGATCCGGGCCTTGTACTTGTTGTCGCGGCGGCCGTAGCGATTATAGACGCGCAGGCAGGCCTCCAGATAGGAGACGATCTCCTCTTCGGCGACGAAATCGCGGATCTGCGGCGCGACCATCGGGGTGCGGCCCATGCCGCCGCCGGCATAGACTTCGGCGCCGATCACGCCATCCTTCGACACCAGCTTCAGGCCGATATCGTGCAGGCGCATCGCCGCGCGATCGTCGTCGCTGGCAATCACGCAAATCTTGAACTTGCGCGGCAGATAGGTGAATTCCGGGTGGAAGCTCGACCATTGACGCAGCAGTTCGGCCCAGGGGCGGGGGTCCGCCACCTCGTCGGCACTGACGCCGGCATATTGGTCGGAACTGATGTTGCGGATGCAATTGCCGCTGGTCTGGATGGCGTGCATCTCCACCGTCGCCAGTTCGGCGAGGATGTCGGGCGCATCGGCCAGCTTGATCCAGTTATACTGCAGGTTCTGGCGCGTGGTGAAGTGGCCATAGCCCTTGTCGTACTTGGCCGCGATCTCGCCCAGCTTGCGCATCTGCTTGCCCGACAGCGTGCCATAGGGGATGGCGACGCGCAGCATATAGGCGTGAAGCTGCAGATAGAGGCCGTTCATCAGCCGCAGCGGCTTGAACTGATCCTCGGTCAGCGCGCCGGTCAGGCGGCGCTGCACCTGATCGCGAAATTCATCGACGCGGGCGTCGACGATGGACTGGTCATAGCTGTCGTAGCGATACATGTCAGATCACCCAGTTGCCGGCGTCGGCGTCATTCGGTTTCAAATTGAGGTCGGGGCGCACCGTGGGGCCAAGGGCGCGGATGCGGTCCTTGATATGGGCCGGGCGCACGCCCTCGTCGGTGACGGTCGCGTCGATCACATAGGCGCCGACGACACGCAGCGCCGCTTCCTCGGTGCGGGCGAGGTCGTCGCCCTGTTCGCCGACATCGGCGCTGTCGCCGACCTGGCGCGACCAGCCATCGCCGGCCCACCAGATGACATCACCGGTCACCAGATCATTGCCCGTCAGGATCTTCACGAACGCATCTCCGAAATACTCTCCCCTTTTGCCGCCCAGTCCGCCAGCACATCGCGTGCCAGGGCATGGGCTGCCACGTCGCCGACCACGATCAGGGCCGGGCTTTTGACTTCTTCACGCGCCACCATGTCGCCCAGATCGGCGAGCAGGGTGCGCAGGCTGCGCATATCGGCGCGCGTGCCATTTTCCAGCACCGCGACCGGGATCGCCGGCGACACGCCGTCGGCCATCAGCTTGTCGGCGATGTCGGCGGCGGTCGCGACGCCCATATAGATGACGAGCGTACGGCCTTTTCCCGCAAGGCCCGACCAATCCTGATCGGTAAGCCCCTTGCACTGGCCGGCGACGAAACTGACCGCGCTCGACGCCTCGCGATGGGTCAGCGGCAGTTGCGCCTGGGCGGCGGCGCCGATCGCGGCGCTGATGCCCGGCACGACCTCGACCGGTACGCCGGCGGCGCGGCAGGCATCTACTTCCTCGCCACCACGGCCGAAGATGAAGGGATCGCCGCCCTTCAGGCGGACGACCGGCTCGCCAGCCAGGGCGAAGCGGACCAGCAGGGCGTTGATCGCCTCCTGCGGCATGGAATGGCGGCTGCGCTGCTTGGCGACCGAGACCAGTTCCGTCTGCGGCCCGGCCAGCGCCAATATGTCGTCGGACACCAGCCCGTCATGCACGATCAGGCGCGCGTCGCGGATCAGGCGCACGGCCTTGATGGTCAGCAGTTCCGGGTCGCCCGGTCCCGCGCCCACCAGGTGGACGGTAGCAGGTGCAATGTCAGCCATGCTCGCCACATGGCGAAAGGGCGACGGAGTTTCAATTCAGAATGGATATGGAGGGGCTTAGGAAAAGTTTTGTCCAGTAGCCGGGTTGTCAATCGCCCATGGCGCTGACGTCGATGTCCTTGAGGCCGATGCCGATGGTGGCGCGGGGCTGTTCGATCTCGGCCGAGGCGACCGGATAGGCGCAATAATCGGCGGCATAATAGGCGCTGGGGCGGTGGTTGCCGGATACGCCGACGCCGCCGAACGGGGCGGTGCCCGATGCGCCATTGGTGGGCCGGTTCCAGTTGATCACGCCGGCGCGGACATTGTCCCAGAATTGTGCATATTGTTCGGGACTGCCGCCGACGAGCGAGGCGGACAGGCCATAACGGCTGCTATTGGCCTCGGCGATGGCGGTTTCGAAATCGGGCACGCGCACGATCTGGAGCAGCGGGCCGAACAGTTCGACATCGGGCCGTTCCTGCATCGCGGTCACGTCGATGATCGCGGGCGTCAGGAAGGGCAGGCCCTTTTGCGGCCGGACCATATGCTTGATCGGCCGGCCGCCATGGCTCATCAGATAGAGGAAGCTTTCGGTCAGGCCATCGGCGGTCGGATTGTCGATGACCGGTCCCATATAGGGCTGCGGATCGGCATGGGGGTGATCGACGATCAGCCGGTCGGCGAGCTTCTTGACCTCGGCGATCAGGGCGTCGGCCATCGCGTCGCGCACGATCAGCCGGCTGGCGGCGGTGCAGCGCTGGCCGCTCGACAGGAAGGCGGACTGGATCACCAGCGCGGCGGCGGCGCCGATTTCCGGCGTGTCCCAGACGACCAGCGGATTGTTGCCGCCCATCTCGAGCGCCAGGATCTTGCCCGGCTGGGTGGCGAACTGGCGGTTGATGGCGATGCCGGTCTGGGCCGATCCGGTGAACAATATGCCCGCGACATCGGCATGGGCGGCCAGCGCCTTGCCTTCCTCCGCGCCGCCGAGCAGCAACTGGACGGCATCGGTGGGGACGCCCGCTTCA
Organism: Sphingobium sp. MP9-4; assembly: GCF_005281675.1. Classification (NCBI taxonomy): domain Bacteria; kingdom Pseudomonadati; phylum Pseudomonadota; class Alphaproteobacteria; order Sphingomonadales; family Sphingobiaceae; genus Sphingobium; species Sphingobium sp. MP9-4. Next base: position 19,023 of record NZ_LUFI01000076.1, read on the forward strand.
TGATAGAAGCGCACCAGCATCTCGCCGACCGCCGGGGTCTTTTCCGACGGCTTGAAGATGACGGCATTGCCCGCCAGCAGCGCCGGGATGATGTGGCCATTGGGCAGATGGGCCGGGAAATTATAGGGGCCAAGCACCGCCATCACGCCATGGGGCTTGTGCCGCACCGACTGGCGGGCGCCCAGATTGGCCTCCAGCCGGCGCTGGCCGGTGCGTTCGGAATAGGCGGCGACCGATGTGTCGATCTTGGCCATGACCGCCGTCACCTCGGTCCGGGCGTCCCATAGCGGCTTTCCGGTTTCGCGGGCGATCAGGTCGGCCAGTTCCTCCTCATGGGCGCGCACGACATTGACGAAGCGGCGCAGCGTTTCGATGCGGAAGGCGACCGGCTGTGCGGCCCAGCGCGGCCAGCCGGTGCGGGCGCGGGCGACGATATCGTCCACGTCGCCGCTTTCGCCCTGCCATAGCAGGGCGCCGGTCGCGGGTTCATGGGACGTCAGCGAGGCGGACATGGTGCAGGATATGACCGAAAATGGTTAACGAAGGAAGAGCGGGGCATGGAGGGCGCTCTTCTACGTTCGGCCAATAGGAAATGTTCCGCTTAACTTCCCATATTTCCCGCATATTTGGACATTTAAGAACCGAAGTTGGAAATTTTATGATGCTGGGTCGATCCGGCCAGGGCGGGCGCCGATGCCGGATCGATCCTGTATCATCCTGCCGTCGAATAGGACAGCGCGGCCGCCTGTGAGCGGCGATCAGAAGCCGTAGCGGATCGACATTTCGGCGCTGCGCCGGGCTTCTTCGTTGCGAACCGCGGCAAGATCGGCCGGCGCTGTCCGATCGGTCAGGCGGTGGAGCAGGAACTGGCCGAAGCTCCATTCGCCCAGGTCCGACGCGGCGTTGATATGGCCGCTTTCGCCCGCGTCGGCGAACTGGCTGCCCCAGAATTTGGCGAGCCGCCGGGCGCTGGCAAAGTCGATATAGGGATCGTTGCGACTGGCGACGACGATCGAGGGGAAGGGGAGCAGCCCCTTGGGCGTGGGGCCGAAGCCGACGAGGCGGCGGTCGACCGCGCCGCTGTCCACTTCCGGCGGCGCCACCAGCAGGGCGCCGGCCACCTTGTCCCGCAACTGTCCGGTTTCGAACGCTGCCCACCAGGCGACCGCATGGCAGCCAAGGCTGTGCGCGGCCAGGATCACCGGCCCGTCAACCTGGGCGATGGCATGGCCCAGATTGGTGATCCAGGCATTGCGATGGGGCGCGTCCCAGCTGCCCAGTTCGACCCGATGGCAGTCGGGAAGCGCCTTTTCCCAAAGGCTTTGCCAATGGCCCGGACCGCTGTTCATCAGGCCGGGCACGGTCAGGATGGTGGGGGTCTGGTCATCCGACAGGGTGTGAATCGTCATCTGCACCTCCAAATCTATGGCGCGATTTTATCACTACTGATTTGATTGACAATAAAGCTTTGCTGATGCGTGGCGAAGTTGGGATGGATCGTCGTTCGCGGAAAATGCCAAATATAAAAATATATCGCCGACTGTTGGTGTAATTTTCGTGCGGCAAATGTGATTTGCGCGGACTTAGGCCCGATTTTCCGGGCTTTCGGTAAATTGGCACGGCCCCTGCAATGCTCCTGGCACGACCCGATCGGGGTCGCGGAACGAGATTTCAGGGAAGGAATTTGCTCATGAAGACCATCGCCATCATCGCCGCTGTCGCCGCCATGACCGTTGCTGCCGCGCCCGCCTTCGCCCAGCCGGAAGGCAAGTTCGGCAACGCCAAGGTCCGCTATGAAGAAAAGACCGACCGCTACTGCTTCCGCGAAGTGCAGCCCAGCACGCTGGTGCCGCGCGTCGATTGCCGCAGCAAGCAGGACTGGGCCGACGCGGGCCTGACCATCAGCCGCAAGCCGGCCGTCCAGCTGGCCCAGCGCTGAACGCCGGCTCCACCGATCCATCAAAATCAGGGAAGGAATTTGCTCATGAAGACCATCGCCATCATCGCCGCTGCCGCTGCCATGACCGCTGCCGCCACGCCCGCCTTCGCTCAGCCCGAAGGCAAGTTCGGCAATGCCAAGGTTAGCTATGAAGAAAAGGCCGACCGCTATTGCTTCCGCGAAGTGCAGCCGAGCACGCTGGTGCCGCGCGTCGATTGCCGCAGCAGGCAGGATTGGGCCGACGCTGGCCTGACCATCAGCCGCAAGTCGGCCGTCCAGCTTGCCCGGCGCTGAGGCGCAGTGCCTCCCGGCGAGAGGAAGCCGGGAGGCTGCCCAGATGGGGCGGATTTTGCGGCAGGTCGCGCCAGACCCGCGATCAACGCCGGAACGGCGTCGCCCCGATGTCGTTGGTTCGACGGACGCGGCCCGCGCATGGTTATCACGGGGCGGCCTGCGACCGATGGAGCGTCCCGTCCCGCCTTCCGGGGCAAAGGCGGGACGCTTTTTCCGTGTTACGCTGCTGCGAGCTGCGGTAATTGGCCGGACCGATCCGGATTCTTTCTGAAAATTGATGGCGGGTCTCGACCGGAAATCGACGCGACAGTCGAAGTTCACAGTGTCGTGAGGCTGATTTCGGGGAAAAGCACCGGTGATGCTCCTGCGACGCGCCGACGGCGCGCCTGTGAAGCGACACGCGCATCGAAATCGGGTCATCACCACGCCTCGGTGACGCGACAGTGGGGCGACAGTGAAGCGACGCCCGTGCGCCAGCAGGCGGTTGCGGAGCGACCGCGAGATGGCGTGAAGATCGTGTGATTGATTCATTTCCAAGGGTAGATCAGAGAAAGGCGGAGTAGGACAGGGTGGGAATGGCCATTTTTAGCCAATCCGATGCGGGATGTGCTTTCCGCAAAGTTGCCGTAAGCGGCTCCATTGCCCTGCAAGTATCGACCGGCCTGAGCGGCGGACTGCGCTGCTCTTGCTCATGTCTACCGCGCCTGACACGATGACTGCATGAGGATATGCTGCCTGCCGCTGATCGTGATTGCATTGGAAGCCTGCACACCGGCCGTAAGTGAACCGGCAGGACCATGCACAGAGAATTTCTGCCTCCCCGATGGGGCTAAGATCACCCGCACCCAAGAAGGGCCAGATTTTAACGTCCATGATGTCTCATGGATGAGCCAGAGGTTCGGCATCTACGAGGGCAATCATCCCCAAAAGGGGGATCAGGGCAGCCGCGCAGCCGTCAAGCTCCGCATTGACTCCAAGGCTCACATTGGCGTCGCGGAGGGGCGTGGCAGCATCATCGTCGCCACCGGGAAAGGCTGGCCCGCCTTTTTGGACGTAATGGGGCCGTGCAGGTCGGATAAGGACTGCATGCTCGTGAAGTTTGCCGAGGGACTGAGGGGGCGGTGAAGTCTGAATGGGCCAGAAAGACCGGACGGTCGCGCATCGACCATTTTTCGACGTTCGCATGGTTCCCCACTGATCTCAATTGCAGACGTTCTGGCAAAGCTGCAAACAGGCTCGATGGAACAGCCCATTCATGAGCCTAGATGCAACACATGCGGTCGCATTCTTGGCATAGATGCCGATCCCCTTTCCACGAACTGTGGCGGTGATTGTTGGGGATGCGTTGGCGAACTAGAGGCGGATGGATGGCCAGCGTCTGCGGAAAAGGTATCTGCTGAGGTAGCTTCTGGGCTTCGCGACCCTGATGGCTCAGTGAAGCCCTCGCAACGATAGGCCAAGATCGACCAGAAGCGGGCGTTTCCTACTCCCCTCCCTTCCAGGGAGGGGCCGGGGGTGGGTGCGCCGCGTAGCGGCGGTCTACGGTCGATAGGGCAGAAGCTCGCTACGCTCGCAACCCACCCCAACCCCTCCCTGGAA
>NZ_LUFI01000077.1:0-19679 GCF_005281675.1 Sphingobium sp. MP9-4
GCCCGGCGTCGATAAGGATGGTTTCATGCGCTACCGCGCCAGTCAGCATGACTGCCAATCCTGCGCCCTCAAGCCCCAATGCTGTCCCCGACCGACGCCTATGTCACATCCCGGCGCGAGCGAAAGGAGGTCGAGAATGCTGTTTGCCCATCTCAAGCGTATCCTGAAGCTCGATCGCTTGCGCCTACGAGGACCAAATAGCGCAAAAAATGAGTTTCACTTAGCAGCCACAGCCCAGAACCTACGCAAGCTCGCGAAACTCATCCCGATCCAGTCGGCTATTGCCCCAGCGTGACACCGGGAACCGACTTCGTCCCAACGTCAGAAACTGGTAATCACCGACTTCTTCAACACTATCGGTCGTTAGCCGCCAAAGCCCGGCATCAATGACGCCAATCGACAGCCGTTGGACCGCCTGAAACGCGTCGCCTGGCCTGCGGGCCCCGGATCAGTTCTTGCGCTGCGGCACCGTGAAGGTGCCCGACACGCGGCCGCTGGGGCTGGTCGATGTGCCGGCGCCGCCGGTCGAGCGGCCGTCGACCGTGGTGCGACCGCTGTTGAGGTCCATCACCAGCCGTCCGCCGGTCAGGCGGTTGACGCCCTGAGTCAGCGAGACATTGCCGACCATGGTGATCAGCTTGGCATTGAGGTCATAGATGGCGACATTGCCGCGCGCGGTCTGGTCGGCCTTGGTGATGACGACATTGCCCGACGCGTCGATGCGCTGGATTTCCACGCCATTGCCGGTGTTCGCCGCGCCATTGGGCTGCTGCTTGTAGGCCACGGTCATGCGGGCGGCGTTCAGCGTCATGCCGGCCTGCGTCACCTCGACATTGCCCGATACCACCACCCGGTCGGCGCGGTCCTGCACCTCGATCCGGTCGGCGGTGAAGTTCACCGGCGCATTGCTGTCATGATTTTTGAACACCTGCGCATCGGCGCCGTAGAGGAGGCCGGTCGCGCCCAGCGCAACGGTCGACAGCAGGATGAGGGTGCGTTTCATCACTTTTGCCCTTTGAGGCCATTTTGTTCGATGCGCAAGGTCGCCCGGCCGTTGAGCGTGACCGTGCGTGCATTCATGTCCGCTTCCAGATGGTCGCCGCTGAACGTGCCGATCGGGATGCGCCCGTCGACCCGGCCCGCGCTCTTCATCCGCCGCGTCTGCAAATCGATGCCGACGTCGCGGGTGACCAGCCGATATCCGCCGGCCGCCTCGAACTGGACCGGGCCGACGATCGCGACTCGCTCGGTCTCCATGTCGTAACGGCCCTTCTGCGCGTTCAGCACCGCCGGTCCTTCGGGCAGCAGGATGCGCGCGGCCATGTCGTTCAGGTCGACGATCGGCTCGCGTGAGCTTTTCTGCACGGCCGAACCGGCCCGCAGCGAGAAGGGCTGGCCCTTGCTGTCCTGCCCGCGATAGAGCGCCTCGGACACGCGCATCCGCTCCTTCGCCACCTCGACCTTGTTCTTGTCGAGCACGAAGCTGACCTTGTCGCCGCCGGTGAAGGGGGCCATGGCCAGCAGGGCGGTCAGCACGCCGACCGCCACCGGCAGATAATTTTTGAGCAGGCGCACCAGCTTGTCATGGCTGCCACCCGGCCGGGCCCAATGGCGGCGGACGTTGCGCTGTTGCTCGGCCTGGATGGACATGTCTGCCTGCCGCCTTGTCGCTTACATGTGCGAGAAGATGTCGTTCTCGGGCCAGCCCGCCAGGTCCAGCGCCGCACGATGGGGTAGGAAGTCGAAACAGGCCTGGGCCAGTTCCATCCGTCCTTCGCGGATCAGGCGCTTGTCCAGTTCGGTCTTCAGCTGGTGCAGGAAGCGCACGTCGGACGCGGCATAATCCTTCTGCGCGTCGGACAGGTTCGGGCCGCCCCAGTCGCTCGACTGCTGCTGCTTGCTGATGTCCTGGCCCAGCAGTTCGCGGACCAGCTCCTTCAGGCCGTGGCGATCGGTATAGGTGCGCACCAGCTTCGACGCGATCTTGGTGCAATAGACGGGGGCTGCCACCACGCCCAGATAATGCTGGATCGCGGCGATATCGAATCGGCCGAAATGATAGATCTTGATCCGCTCCGGATCGGCCAGCACCGCCTTCAGGTTCGGCGCGGCATAATCGCTGCCGGGGTTGAAGCGGACCAGATGCTCATCGCCCTTGCCGTCGCTGATCTGGACGACGCACAGGCGATCGCGCGGGGTGATTAGCCCCATGGTTTCGGTATCGACGGCGATCGGGCCGGGGGCAAGGACGCCCTCGGGCAGATCTTCTTCATGGAAATGGACGGTCATGACTTTTCCCTCTATGGGGAAACGGGCCATATCGCAATCAAGGCTTTGGCAGATAGGGCCTGTAAATCGGCGCTGCGGGCGCTCTTTTTGCCCGATATGCGAAATCATTCGCGCTGCCCGGAAAACTTGATATAGTGATTCCCAAACCGCGACTTTGCGGTGGATTGTGCATGTCATTCGCCCGACATGTTTGTCCAATGTGTCTTGGGGCGAAGCGAAAGTGACTAACAGGGCATGAGTTTTGACAGAGGGCGCCGCGGCGGGCGCGGCAAGGACAAGCGCGACGGTTTCGGCGACGACAATTTCTACGACCAGGGCAGCGGCGGCGGCTTCGGCGGCGGTGGCTTTGGTGACCGCGGCGGCTTCGGTGGCGGCTTCGGCGGTGGTGATCGTGGTCGTGGTGGCTTCGGCGGTGGTGATCGCGGTGGCTTCGGCGGCGGCGGTGGTTTCGGCGGCGGTGGCCGCGGTGGCTTCGGCGGCGGTGGCGGCTTTGGCGGCGGCGGCGGCGGTGGTCGCGGCATGCCGGCCCAGGTCGTTGGCGAAGGCAAGGGTGTCGTCAAGTTCTTCAACGGCCAGAAGGGTTTCGGCTTCATCGTTCGTGACGATGGCGGCGAAGACGTGTTCGTTCACATCAGCGCGGTCGAGCAGGCCGGTCTGACCGGTCTGGCCGAAGGTCAGCCGCTCGGCTTCACCCTGGTGGATCGTGGTGGCAAGGTGTCGGCGACCGATCTGGTCATCGACGGCGAACCGCTCCCCGTGACCGATCGTGCGCCGCCGCGTGAACCGCGCGAACCCCGCGCCGGTGGTTTCGGTGGTGCAGAGCGTGGCCCGCAGCGTCAGCTGACCGGCGAACGCGCCAGCGGCACGGTCAAGTTCTTCAACGCCATGAAGGGCTTCGGCTTCATCCAGCGTGATGACGGCCAGCCGGACGCTTTCGTCCACATCAGCGCTGTCGAACGCGCCGGCATGGGCGCCCTGAACGAGGGTGACCGTCTGGACTTCGAACTGGAAGTCGATCGTCGCGGCAAGTACGCGGCCGTCAATCTCCAGTCCAAGGCCGACTGATCGGCCGTCGCCCGTTCGCCGTACGGGCGACGTGACAGGAATATCGAAGGGGGTCGCCTGCCCGGCGGCCCCTTTTTCGTTTCTGTCGTTCATCTCGATCAGCCGGCAGATCGCCATATATCGTCAAAGCGATGCGCCTTGATGTGGTGCATGAATCGTGAATATCGACGGAAGCGTCCGATGATATTCGGATCAAAGTTGCCGTAAATTCGGCGCTTATGTGCAATTGATCAACATGTTGATCTGCATGTTTTTCTGATGATGATTTGCCCCGTCGGTCAATTTGGCGAATTTGCCTGACCATTAGCCTCGGATCATAATCGTCCCGAATGGAATGAGCCTTGCGGCATTGTCGACAAGGCCTGACCCAATGGGAGGATGATATGAAGCAGGCCCTGATCGGCCGTCTGCTGGCGACTGTCGCTGCCGGCCCGGCCCTGATGCTCGCAACCGCACAGGCGCAGGACGCCGCCGCACCCGCGCCCCAGGCTGACGCCGGGGCAGGGGAGATCATCGTCACCGCCCGCAAGCGTGACGAGCGGTTGATCGACGTGCCGGTTGCCGTATCGGCCCTCTCGACCGACTAGATCGAACGCTATGCCACCACCAGCTTCCAGGCGATCAGCCAGCAGGTGCCGCAACTGGTCATCGCCGAATCGCAGAATCAGGTCGGCGGCTCGATCAACCTGCGCGGTATCGGCGCCGGCATCTCCAACCCCTCGACCGAAACCGCCGTGACCCTGAATTTCGACGGCGTGCCGATCAGCTATGGCAATGCCATCCGCCTTGGGCAGATCGACCTTGGCCGGGTCGAGGTGCTCAAGGGGCCGCAGGCGCTCTTCTATGGCAAGAACAGCCCAGGCGGCATCGTCTCGCTCATCTCCCAGGATCCGGGCAAGGATTTCGAGGCGAAGCTGCGCACCGGCTATGAATTCATGGCCGACCAGCGCTTTGTCGAGGCCAGCGCCTCGGTGCCGCTGACCGACGGCCTCGCCGCCCGCGTCGTCGGCTATTATTCCAAGGAGGATGGCTGGTTCCGCAACGTCGCCGAACCGATCGCCGGCATCACGCCGGGGCGCGGCGCCGACAGCCTCAATTCCGAAGATGTCTTCGTCCGCGGCACGCTCGCCTATGATGCGGGCGGATCGACCCGGATCAAGGCGAAGGTCAATTATGGCCAGCGCGAACGGGACGGCGTCGGCCCCACCGGCCTCAGCCAGATCATCTACTGCCCCGCCGGCGTCAGCCGCTATGGCTCGACCGACTGCACGCTGAACCGCAATTTCTACGACGCCATCCTCGCGCCGGCGACTGCGGCCAGCGATCCCAGCTATGGCGACGGCGTGCCCTTCATGAAGTCGAAGCAGTTCCTCGCCTCGCTCAGCATCGACCAGGATCTGGGCGACGCCTATACCCTGTCCTCGGTCACCGGCTATTACCGTCTGCGCGAACGCTCGGTCGACAGCTTTACCTTCTCCAACAATCCCTATTTCGGCGCGTCGAACGACATCACCGCCAAGGGCTTCAGCCAGGAACTGCGCCTCGCGTCCGACTATGACGGGCCATTGAACTTCCTCGTCGGCGGCTTCTTCCAGGACGCCCATTTCCTCACGCGTCAGGCCTTCACCACCAATTTCGGCACGCCCTTCGTGGTCGGATCGACCTATTATGACGTCCATACCAAGGCGACGTCGGTCTTCGGCCAGCTGCGCTACAAGATCGCGGAGCCGCTCGAACTGGCCGTTGGCGGCCGCTATAGCTGGGAAGACAAGTCGCTGACCGGCACCTCGCTCGGCAGCCCGATCCAGATTCTCGGTCCCAAGCAGAATTATAGTGATTTCTCGCCCGACGTGACGCTGACCTGGCGTCCCGACAGCGATCGCACCATCTACGCCGCCTATCGCGAGGGCTTCACCTCGGGTGGCTTCAACACCGTGCCGACGCGGCTGCGCACCGATGCCGACCAGAGCCGCGCCGCGATCGACCTGTCCTATGACCAGATGACCGCCAAGGGCGGCGAGATTGGCACCAAGGGCTATGTCGCCGATCGCCAGATCCTCTACGATCTGGTCGGCTATTATTATAAATATAGCGGGCTCCAGCTGTCGCGCTACGACAATGCTTCCTTCACCCAGCTGACCCAGAATGCGGGCGGGGCGGAGATCAAGGGCGCGGAGCTCAGCCTCACCATCCGGCCGCGCACGCTGGCGGGCCTCACCTTCAACACGGCGATCGCCTACAACAACGCCCGCTACACCGATTTCATCGGTGGCTGCTATGCGGGCCAGTCGATCGCCCAGGGCTGCAATCTCAATCCGCTCAACCCCAATCTGCCGCAATCGACCTGGGGCACGGCGGCCAATCCCTATCAGAATCAGGACCAGACCGGTCAACGCCTGTTCCGCGCGCCCGAAATCGCGATCACCGGCGGCTTCACCTATGACCATAGTTTTGCCGACCGGCTCGGCGGATCGCTGTCGGTCGATTTCAATTACAGCAGCGCCTATGTCACCCAGACGGAGGGCAACCGCAGGACGCTGCAGGATGATTATGCCCAGCTCAACGCCGCTCTGTCGATCAATGGCGGCGCGGGCAAGCCCTGGGAATTGTCGCTGATCGGCCGCAACCTCACCAACAAGCTGATCATCGTCGGCGGATCGGTGGTGGGCGCGAGCGCAGCCGGCACCGGCACCAACGCCGTGCGCGAAGGCGACATATTGGGTTCGCTCGGCGCCCCGCGCGCGGTGATGCTGCAACTGACGGTGAAGAGCGGCCTGCTGGGCGGCCGCTGATCATCCCTATGCAAATACTATGAAAACGGGCCGGAGGTCGGCTGGAATTTGACCGACGGGGGCCATTAAGTCCCTTGTCCCATGACCCACCGACCTCCTCCTGCCGCCTCTGCTGATGCCGGGCGGCGCAGCGATCGGCCACGGCTCACCGGACGCCTGTCGATCCGGCCGCGCGCCACCCTGGCTCCTCCGGCACGGCAACGGAGCCGGGCATCATGACCCGGCGCGACCTCGCCTGGCGCGGCCTGGGCCTGCTGCTCGTCGGCGCGGCCACCGGCAGTTCGCTGCTGCATCGCGCCCTGACCCTGGACGGCCCGGCATCGGCGCCGCTCGAAATGGCGCTGGCCCTCGCCAGCTTCAGCTTCGCCAGCCTCGGCATATTGCTGCTCTGCCAGGGCGTGCGCCTGCGCGATGGCTGGCGCCGCGACCTCGACCGGCGCCAGGCGCAGCGCGACGGCCATCGCGATCCTCTGAGTCTGGCCGAAGATCGCGCCCCGCTCGCGGCCTTTCTGGCCGCCCGCGCCCGGCGCGACTGACCCCCATTCCCATATCCCCAAAGGACAAATTTGTGAGCGAACGCGACCTGCATTTCGTGATCCCGACCTATCGCCTGCGCGACGTCGGCGCGACCGTCGAGGCCTATGACGAGAATTTTGCCCGCAGCGGCCAGACCGCGCCGATCATCGTCTTCGATGATTCCTCGGTCGCCAATCATGACAAATATTTCGGCGCGCTGGAGGCGACCAAGACGGTCAACGACCTCTGGTATGTCGGCCCGGCCGAAAAGGAGCAGTTCGTTTCCTACATCTGCAAGCGGCTGCGCGACCGCAAGCTCGACGTGCTGGTCCGCAACCTCTTCCGCCCCAGCTATGGCGGCAACCGCAACTTCACCCTGATGTATACGCTGGGCGACCTGATGGTCAGCGCCGACGATGACATGCGCCCCTATGCCCTGATCGAGGACAGCCCGGAAACGCTGGGCGAACGGGAAATCAGCCGGGGCAAGACCATCCCGCGCGGCGCCAATGGCCATTGCCGCAAATCCTATGACATCCTCCAGTCCTTCCGCGACATATTGGGCAAGACGGTGGCCGACGCGCCGGCCAATTACGACCAGGGCGAACTGGTGATCGACAGCGCCATGGACCTGGAATCCAACAATTCGCTCGGCTTCGCGCGGGAAAACAGCCTGACCCTGCAGGAAGGGCGCTTGCCCCGCTCGGCGGTGGTGAAAATGGCGCAGACCTTCCGCACCGGCACCAACGATATCGACGCGGTCGATTTCGTCGACATGTTCCTCGACGATCCGGACGAGGTCGATGCCGAACGGCTCAACGACACCTATGTGCTGGTCAATTTTCGCCCCTGCCTCACCAATCTCAACTGGCGAATGGATTGCGGCGTCGCGGGCTATGACAATCGCACAGGCCTGCCGCCCTTCTTCCCGACCCGCTTGCGGTTCGAGGATTATATTTATCGCCTGTGGATCCAGCAGTCGAACATGGTTTCGGCCCATGTCGATTCCGCCCAGACCCACATCAAGAACAGCTATATGCGCAATCCGCTGGCGTCGGAGGTGTTCAACGAGGCGATCTGCGGCCTGCTCAAGCGCAAGATCCGCACCAGCCTCAAGCGCACCGACGAATGGTCGATCGCCTTCGACTATGACGGCGCGGTCAGCCTTCAGGACAGCGAGGAGATATTGGACAGCGCCCGCGCCTTGCATGACCGGGTGCTCAAGAGCATGGCCGACGCGCGCACGACCGAGCGGCGCGATGCGCTGGGCCATTTTGCCGCCGGCCTGTCACGCACCTTCTATGATTTCGAGCCGGATTTCTTCCAGCAGAATGTCAGCCGCATGGTCGATGACGAGGTTGGGCTGATCCGCTCCTCGCTCGAAATCTGGCCGACCCTGCTGGAGATCGTCTATTTCAAGCGCCATTGCCGCAACCTGCCGATGCGCCGCGTGAAGAACCGCTCCGCCCGATCGCCCCAACCCAGACCCGTAGCTGCCTGAGGGTTAACGGCAGGCGCTCCGTTTCCGCCCCCTTCATCCCGGCGACGGTCGGGGCCCCTCTCAGTGACGGGGGCGGGGCGGAGCGCCCATCATACCCGCCGGAACGGGAAGGGGCTGGCGGTCCGCTCATAGCTGTGCAGGTCCAGCGCGCGCGTCACCGGCGGCCGCGCCCGGTCCGGGCAATCGCGCCGCTCGCACAGATGACAGGTCGGCCCCACCGTCACCGCATCGTCGCGCTCGGTATCGATGCCGTCGGCATGGATGATCCGCCCGGCATGTTTCGCCTCGCAGCCCAGCGCAATCACCTGCCGCCCGTGCGCGCCATCGGCACGGGGCAGGGCGATCGCCAGGGTCAGGAAGCGCCGCTCGTCCAGCGTCTCGATCAGCTGCGGCAGCACGATGTCGGGCGCGTCGGCCGCATGCACGTCCCAGCGCGGACAGGTGCCGCCATAGCGGGCAAAGGGATAGGCCTCGCCATCGAAGCGCTTGGACACGATCCCCGCCCGGTCGATCCGCACCATGAAGAAGGGGATGCCGCGCGCGCCGGTGCGGTTGAGGCTGGTCAGCCGGTGCGCCAGCTGCTCGGTCGACACGCCGAAGCGCGCGCGCAGCAGGGGAAGGTCGTGCCGGCTCGCCTCCGCCGCCTGGCGGAACCGGTCATAGGGCATGATCAGCGCCGCGGCGGCATAGTTGGTCAGCGCAATGACGGCGAGCCGCCGGCTGTCCTCGTCCGGTGGCGCCGTGCGCGTCACCTGTGCCGCGATCAGGTCGGCCATCTCCTGCGCGCAGAGTTGATAGGCCATGGCGAACAGTCGCCCCGATGCCGGCAGTCGCTCGCTCAGCATCAACCGCCGCCGGTGCATGTCATAATGGCGCACCGTCCCGGCCAGCACATCGGCGCGCACCATCTGCACCGTCATGCCGTGCTGTTCCTTCAGGCGCGCGCGCAACCCGGCCTGCAACAGCGCCGGGTCTTCCTCCATTTCCGCGGCGATCCCTTCGGCCGCGGCGTCGATTTCGGCGAAATGATTACCGGCCTTGGCCACCGTCTCGCGCCACCAGTCGACCGGCGCGACCAGCGGGGCAGGGGCGCCGCTGCGCCCGCTCGCCTGCATCTGTTCGGGCAGGCGGCGCAGATCGGCCAGCGCGCGGTAGAATCGGCCGATCGCCTCGCTGACGCCGGGATAATTTTCCGCCACCTCCAGCACTTCGTCGCGCGCGATGCCGATGTCGCGCACCAGCGCGTCGGACAATATCTCGGCCAGGTCGCTCGCCGCACCATCCTGGCTGCTGGCGGTGAAGTCGCGAATGTCGATGTCATAGGTATTGGCCAGCCGCAGCAGCATCTGCGCTGTCAGGGGGCGCTGGTTGCGCTCCAGATGGTTGAGATAGCTGGGCGACACGCCCAGTTCCTCGGCCATGCGCGTCTGGTTCAGCCCCAGCTCGCGGCGCAGCACGCGCAGCTTGGGGCCGAGATAGAGCTTCCGGTCGGTCACATCTGCCATAAGGTCATATTGTCATGATTTGACAATATGAACAAGTCGCGACGTGACTTGCGGCCACTCATCGCCCTTCCGCTTTGCCTTCGACCTGTCAATATCGCTGTCATCAACCAGCACAGCCACAAGGCAGGAAGGACAGGAAGATGACGACCGATACGATGGAAGCGCCCCAGCCCGCCCGTTCGCGCGCGGTCTTCAGCCAGGAGGATTTCGGCCTGATCCGCACCGCCATCGCCCATTATCTCAAGGAAGTGCAGGACCAGCCGGAATCGGTCAAATATGCCAATCTGTACCACCGCCTCGGCCGCGTTGCCTGACCGGCGGAGTGCCTGAACGAGAAAGGGCGCAGGATCACTCCCGCGCCCTTTTCCTTGTCTCTGCCTGTTCCGCTCAGAACAAACGCGTCAGCCCATAGAACAGTGCGCCGATCGCGGCCGCCGCCGGCAGGGTCACGACCCAGGCGACGATGATGCTCGACGCGACGTTCCAGCGCACGGCCGACAGCCGGCGGGATGCGCCCACGCCGACGATGGCGCCGGTGATGGTGTGGGTCGTCGATACCGGCACGCCCAGATGGGTGGCCATGAACAGGGTGATCGCGCCGCCCGTTTCCGCGCAGAAGCCCTGCGCCGGGGTCAGGCGGGTGATCTTCGATCCCATGGTGTGGACGATCTTCCAGCCGCCGAGCAAGGTGCCCAGGCCCATCGCCGCCTGGCAGCTCAGCACCACCCACATCGGCACATGGAAGCCGCCGGTCAGCAGCCCCTGCGAATAGAGCAGCACCGCGATGATGCCCATCGTCTTCTGCGCGTCATTGCCGCCATGGCCCAGCGAATAGAGCGATGCGGAGACGAGCTGCAGCTTGCGGAACACCCGGTCCGCGCCCTGCGGCGTGAACTTGCGGAAGATCCAGCTGATCGCCAGCACCAGCATCAGCGCCAGGAACAGGCCGACGGCGGGGGATATCACGATCGCCGCGCTGGTCTTGAACACGCCGCTCCACACGATGGCCGACAGGCCGGACTTGGCCGTGCCCGCGCCCAGCAGGCCGCCGACCAGCGCATGGCTGGAGGAGGATGGAATGCCCAGGCCCCAGGTGATCAGGTTCCAGGCGATGGCCCCCATCAGCGCGCCGAAGATCACCGACGCATCGATGATGTCCGCGTTGACGATGCCCTTGCCCACTGTCTCGGCGACATGCAGGCCAAAGAAGAGGAAGGCGATGAAGTTGAAGAAAGCGGCCCAGGCGACCGCATATTGGGGTTTCAGCACCCGCGTCGACACGATGGTCGCGATCGAGTTGGCGGCGTCATGCAGGCCGTTCAGGAAATCGAACAGCAGCGCAACGCCGATCAGCGCGATCAGCAGCGGGAAGGCGAGATGGGCTTCCATATCCGGTCAGGCCTGTCAGGCGTGGTCGATGACCAGGCCGGAAATCTCGTTGGCGACGTCCTCGAACCGGTCCGTCACCTTTTCCAGATGGCTGTAGATTTCGTTGCCGACGATGAAGTCCATCGGGTTGCCGGCGCGGGCTTGGCTGTACAGGGCCTTGAGGCCCGCCTCATGCAATATGTCGGCATGGCCTTCCAGCTTGACCAGCCGTTCGGTCAGCTCGTGCAGGCGCGCCGAATTGATGTTGAGCGAGCGCAGCAGCGGCATCGCCTCCGCCGTGATCCGCGCGCATTCGACGATCAGCGCGCTCATGTCCTGCATCTGCGGCGCGAAATCCTTGACCTCATAGAGCGCGATCGCCTTGGCGGTCTGGTTCATCTGGTCGATCGCGTCGTCCATCACGCCGATCAGGCCGGTGATGGCACTGCGGTCGAACGGGGTGACGAAGATGCGGCGGACGTCCTGCAGCACTTCGCGGATGATGTCGTCCGCCTCATGCTCGCGGTCCGAAATCTCCTTGATATGCGCGTCCATGTCCGGGCCGCCCTTCAGCAGCTTGGCCAGGGCGTCGGCGCCGGCGACCAGGGTCGCGGCATGGTCTTCGAATTGCTCGAAGAAACGCCCCTGCTTGGGCATCAGCGCGTGAAACCAGCGCAGCATTCCAGTCCTTTCACTTTGCTTCTCGCGGATCGACAGCA
Source organism: Sphingobium sp. MP9-4 (assembly GCF_005281675.1). NCBI lineage: Bacteria > Pseudomonadati > Pseudomonadota > Alphaproteobacteria > Sphingomonadales > Sphingobiaceae > Sphingobium > Sphingobium sp. MP9-4. The sequence goes on from NZ_LUFI01000077.1 coordinate 11,756, forward strand.
GCAACCGGAGGAACCAGCCCGGATCGGCGGGCGGTTCGCGGAAAGCCGCGATGATCGATTGCAGTTCGGGTTCGTCGACGGCCTTTGCGGCTTCGGCGACGGAAAACCAGCGCAGCTCGCGCTGCCCTTTTTCGGGCCATTGCGTCAGATGGCCGGTCACAGCAAGCGGAAAAACCTCGACATTCGCCTCGCGCGACTTGCCGCTGCGCTTGCGCTTGTCATAGCTGTATCGGCCGATCGGCGCGGGACAGGCGATGCCATGGATGCCCGCTTCCTCGAACGCCTCGACTTCCGCGGCGCGATGGCCGGCCAGCCCCTTGATGCGATTGCCCTTGGGAATCACCCAGCGCCCAGTGTCACGCGACGTGATCAGCAGGATCTGCATCGACCCGTCGATCGGGTCGCTGGTATAGGGGAGAGCGGCAATCTGGCGCATTATCGGCGGCTTACGGGCGACCTGCCCGAATCCTCATGCTCTGCCGCAGCGCGTTCCATCGGCGCTATGTAACGAAAATGTCATTTTTTGCAATCGCTCCCTTCGCCCAGAGGGGCAGGCGAAGGGAGCGACCGGCGCCCCGCTGGGCGAGGCCGGGAAGCGGATCAGATCGAGATGCGCGCCGTCAGGCGGATGTCGCGCCCGGCGAGCGGGGCGAAATCCTTCAGGAAGCTGGCATGGCGCCGGGCTTCCACGTCGAAGATGTTGTTGGCCGACAGCATCAGCGTGGTGCGGTCATTGCCGGCCAGCGGCTTGAACGAGATCGACGCGTTGACCATGGTGAAGCCATCGGTCGGCGTTTCGAAATCGGTCACCCGATCCTGCTCGAACACATGTTCCAGCTCGGCGCGGGCGCTCAGCCGTGCGCCCTGCGCCTCGATCCCGCCCAGCAGGCGGAGCGGGGGAATGCGCGGCGCCGGGCCATTGCCCTTGATCGTGGCGCGGACATAGTCGGCGACGCCGTCGATGTTGATCGCATAGCTGCCGACCTGTGCCAGCTTCACCGACGCTTCGGCTTCGAAGCCATAATAGCGCGCATCGGCCTGGGCATAGGCATAGCAGGGGAATTCCATCTCGGCCCCGCCATTGGCCGCCTGGCAGACGCTGTCGTCGACCACGCTTTCATAGATGAAGCCGCTGAACCAGTTGTGATAGGCGGCCAGGCTGAAGCTGTAGCCATTGCCCGATCCGCGCAGCGTGCCTTCCACGCCCCAGCTCTTTTCCTTGCCGAAATCGGGATTGCCCAGCTCGAACGCCTGGGTGCCGGCATGATTGCCGCGCGCGAACAGTTCCTCGGCCGACGGCGCGCGCTCGCTGCGCGACAGGTTCAGGCCCACGCGCCAGCCGGGCATGATCGCCTGGCTGATGCCCAGCGATCCGGACAGGGCGTCGAAGCTGCGCTGGCTGGCTTCGGCAAATAGGTCGGCATCCGGGTCCGACTGCAGCTTGGTATGTTCATAGCGCGCGCCCGCTTCCAGGCGCGTATCGCCCAGGTCCAGCGACTGCAGCGTGAACAGGCCGAACTGGTCGGTCTGGTTCTTGGGCAGGAATTTCTCTTCGCCATCGGCCTGGAAACGACGGGTGAAGAACTGCGCGCCCGATGCGCCCTGCCAGCCATTGCGGTCGGCCTGGACGAATTCCAGCCGGCTTTCCATCGACTGGTTCTTGAAGGTGGTGCCGACCTCGCCCGACGGTTCGATTTCCTGATGCTGGTAATCGGCCCAGCCCGCGCGCAGGCGGATGCTGTCGAGGAAGCCGCCATTCACCGCGACCTCGCCGCGCAGGTCGGCGCGGGTCTGCTTCATCGCCAGCGTCACATTCTCGTGGCTGTGGCCCTCTTCCTCATGATCATGATCATGGTCATGATCGTGATCATGCTCCTCGGCTACTTCCAGGCGCGACGGCACGCCATAGGTGTTCTCGCTGTGCGAGATCGACATGCCCAGATTGCCGCCATCGCCGATATAGGCAAAGCCGCCGGCCACTTCCCACACTTCCGCCGCGGTATTGGCCAGCTTGCCCTTCAGCCGCGCATTGTCCTGGATTTCCTCCTCGTCGGAGGCGGCGGCGATCTCGCGCATTGCCTTGGACAGGATATAGCCGCCGGTGCGCAGATTGTCGGTCTTGCTGTAGCTGCCATCGACATGGACGACGAAATTCTCGGTCAGCGGCACCTCGATCTCGCCTGAGCCGCTGCGTTCGTTGGCGGCGCTGCCATAGGTGCCGATCGCGTCGACATGGATCGCCTCGTCCGGCACGCGGCGCGGGATGCGGCTGTCGATCACATTGACCACGCCGCCGATCGCCGACGATCCATAGAGCAGGGCGGACGGGCCGCGCAGCACCTCGATCCGGTCGGCGGTCAGCGGGTTGATCGCGACCGCATGGTCGACCGAGGTGTTGGACACGTCGAAGCTGCCAATGCCGTCGGTCAGGATGCGCACGCGCTCGCCCTGGAAGCCGCGCAGGATCGGGCGCGATGCGTTGGGGCCAAAGGAGGTGGCCGACACGCCGGGCTGGCGCGCCAGCGTCTCGCCGATGGTCGGGCGCAGGCTGCGGGTCAGTTCCTCGCCGGTGACGATTGAGGTGCCGGACAATATGTCGCCCTGGCTGCGGGGGATCAGGGCGGTGACGACGATGTCGCTGCGCGGGTCATGATAGCTGCCATCGGCCTGGGTTTCGGCGGGGGCTGCGGTCTGGGCGGCGGCGGGCCATGCCAGGCAAAGGGCCGTGAGGGCACAGCCGGCGCGTAGCGACGGGGAACGAAGCATCAGGCTTTTTATCCTTGCAGAATATGTGGGTCGGCCTCCGCGTATCTGTCATGATACATCGTATCAATATACGATCGGCGAAATGAAGGCCGTTTCTGCCGCATTCATCACCAACTGTTGCATTTTTGCACGGCCTGCCGCGCAGCATATTACCGGCCGCAAAAACGGATCAGCCGCGCAATTCCGCCATTATTTGCTGGTCAAAGGAAGAGGAAATCCGCCAGCGCCTGCACGCCGGGGCGCGACAGCGATCGTTCGTTGACGGTCTGGCGCACCTCGATCGCGGGCAATGGCACGTCCAGCGCCAGCCGGCGAATGCCGCTCATCCGCCCCAGGTCGCGCGCCATCGGGCCAAAGGCCGCAAAACATCCCGCGCCTTCGCGCAGGGCGGTGATGATGTCGAACATATTGTCGGTTTCCAGCATCACCGGGCCCAGCCGGGCGCCGCCGCGCGCCAGCGCTGCATCGATGATCGGGCGCAGCCCGTTGCGTGGATCGACCGCCAGTTGCGGCGTGATGGTCAGGTCGCCGCGCGACACGCTGCCCGCGCGCGCCAGCGGATGGTCCGCCCCGGCATAGAGATTGACCTGTTCCGACCAGCCATAGCGCGAGGGCAGGCCGGCCGGCTCCTCCAGCGCATAGAAATAGGCGATGTCGGCGCGCAGCGATTCGATCGCCCGCGCCGCCTCGAGCGCCGACTGGACGCTCAGGTCCAGGGTGATGGCGATATCGTCATTGGCCGCCTCGAACGCGGTCAGTGCATCCTGGAAATGGCCGAATACCGGCGCCGGCGTCGCCAGGATGATGGCGCGATTGGCGGGCGGCGGCGTGGCCTGCAGCGACGGCAATTGCGCATCCGCTTCCAGCAGCAATTCCGGCAGCGCGGGCGGCGGGGCCGGCGATGGAACAGGTTGCGGGGTGGGGGCGGGCGTGGCTTCCTCGGCCCAATCCTCGGGGTCGTCCTGCGCCAGCAGGGTCATTGCCTGCGCCGTGCGTCGCCCCGCGGGGGTCAGCCGCGCCGCACCGCGAATATCGTCGAACAGGCGATAGCCCAGCCGCATTTCCAGCGACGCCATGTCGCGCTCGATCACGGCGGATGAAACGCCCAGCGTCTGGGCGCAGCGCGTCAGGCTGCCCGCGGCCACCATCTGCGCGAAAATGTCGAGTTGGCGCAGGGACGGGTTGGTCATGGCCGAGCGATAGAACAAAGACGAGGCCGGGTTAAGAGGCGTTCTCACGCATTTACCATCAATGCGCTGTTGACGAGCCCCGGTGAATGATGGCAGGGCGCGTCACCTGACGGGCGGGTATAGCTCAATGGTAGAGCACTAGCCTTCCAAGCTTGTGATGCGGGTTCGATCCCCGCTACCCGCTCCAGTCCGTCCCAAACCACTGAAAATCAACGGAAACCTGCTCATAAGCGGGCCAATTCGCGCGTACGTGACACGAAAGTGCATCACAATGACCCATCAAAAATCGGCCTAATACGCTCAAAACATTCAGAATATTGGCCCTCCACATGTGTCACAGGAGTGAGACACAAACGATCGTTGCGCGGACTCTCGCTACGAGGGAATATTTTCCAATTCAGGGTGCGGGTTCCTGCCGACTTGCAGGAGGCAATGGGATGCAGCCATGTACAGAAATCGCTGCGCACCGACAGTCCCTCGATGGCGGTGAGGTTAGGACGCCGCATGGCGGTTGAGATTGACGCTATGTTTGAGGAGAAACGCCGCGAAGTTGGGCTGCCATACGAAGACAGGTTCTTCTTTTCGATCAATCCATACTGCACAGCTTTAATAAACTGACAGCACCGCGCCTCGCAACCGCTCCCTTAACGGTTGAACGCGCCGCCATGTCCAGCACTGTTCTCCTTGCAAGAGAACTGATGAAGAGTGATCCTTCAACAAACGTTTCAATCTCAACAGCCGGTTTTCCCACCGAGGGAGTCAATCCAAAACTGTCTGGATCAGATTTAAATTTGTCAATAGCGCGCGAAATCAGTTTCTCAGGCACAGCCTTGTCAATGGCGTAAGGATACCATACTCCGTGAGAATGCCGATACTGTACTAAATTTCGCATTTTAGAAAGCCAATTACCGCCATTTGATCCTTTAAGGCTCAATAGTGTAATTTCATCTTTCAATTTATCTATTACGAACTGCCGTTGCTGACTGATAGAGATCGTTTCTGGCCCTCTATATATTACTTCCTCAATAAATTTTTTATAGGTCGCCCACAATGCTTCGTGCGAACCGCTTGCTTGGATCGCCGTAAACAAAAGCTCTCTCGTAGAAGCATTAAATCTGATCAGATATTGTCCAGAATTTATCTTAGGGATGGCACCCGCAACGCCCTGAAATTTTGCTGATTCATAGAGCTTAACGGCGTCAACCGCATCGAGGTTGGCGCAACTCAAGCCGCATGCCCTCATATGCCCATGAGCGCCGAAGAAGGCAGCATAGTATAGTTTGATAATGAACCATGCTAGCGACCTAGGAACCTTTGAAACCGTCGATATGCTGGCGATCGATTCAAAGCATCCGGACATCGTCCTATTCGATGTCGCCGCAAATAGATTTGAAACATCCGTTACAGACGAAAGCTGCAAAGAGAACTCACCCGGCGAAACAAAATCTTTGAAATAGAAACCAGCCTCTCTGATCCAGTCAGAAATAGACATCGCCAAATCCGCTTCTGCGTTAGCTATCTCCGGAAGCCAGTATAGGCGAAGAGCATCTGTCAGCAACGGCATGCAGGATCAAATCGTAAACTTCGGCTTGAGCGCCTCTTCGAAAATTTGAGAAAGAACTTTCGGACTGTTCCCAGATTTTCCAATTTTTGCTGATGAAGCTCTCTCGAACATAGGATTTACAACCTCAAAAAAGTTCTGATCGCTGTATTCCTTACCAAACAACTGTTGGAGTCTTTGGGCAACCGCAGGGAAGGTCAACATGATCCCACGAAAAGTGGTAGGATCAACGATACTGATCGATTTTCCTTGCAATTGCGCCGCCGCTATAACGGACCTGATATATCCAGATAGAATCTTATAAATTTCAACCGTTTGCAATGATGAAACAAGATTTAGAAGCGGCCTGACGCCATGGTTAAAAGTAACGCGAGATATATATCCCTTTCGCTTAGAACTCGCGCTCATCATCCCAAGCAAAGGGCTATCTTGCGCCTCGTTGAATATATCGAACAATTTACCAAGAAGCTTTTCTTGATCATCTTCATAATCCGCAAGTTTTTTAATATCCAACAGCAGCTCGTTAGGAACGGGCCGTTGCTTTGTATTGATATCTATAAACATGCGCGACTCTTGCGCCTTGGAGAGCCCATTAAATATGATAACAGGCACCCGCAGCTCTGATTTTGCGAGGGCAAAGCCGAAAACCCGGTGCTGTCCATCAATTATCAAAAAATTGCGAGGAGCATCAACGAATTGCAGGGTTTTTCCTCGCTCTAAAACCTGAATTTCAGCTTCGGGTTGCGCTGAAAGGACGATCGAGTTCGGGATAGTGCCGAGGCCCGCATCAATATAGTCGGCAATATCCTGAGCACGCTTTTTATCCAGAACTCGCTGAAAGCCCTCCAGCGCATCCTCCTCGCGCGTCGTAGCATAGCAAGTCCTCGCCAGCACGTCAGACGGCATAGTCAACGAATAAAATCGGTGCTCTCCCTGCGTCACTAGGCTCACAGAATAGCGAAGGGTGCTGGGTTTGTCGGTCATTGTTGCCCTCAGATTGAGCCGAACGCTAGCAGCGAAAATATTTTCGCGAAACACTTTTGCTATTCAAACTATGGATCGCAAGCGCGTTGCAAAAAATGATCATCGTCTAGGTTCGCTTGAGATGGGAGAGGTCTAAACCCGGATATCCGATCTGCGATATTGCGTCATAAAGCACGCTTGGATGGTAGCCTGTTCCATAGCTATCCGCAGCCTCACTCTGCCCTCCGCCCGTCGTCCATCCCCCCAGCCTTAACACGATGTCCCGATCTATGCGGGCGTTCCTTGCTGCATCGCGAAAACCATGCCTGAAAGAATGGAAGCATGTCAGTGGGGCGCTAGCCGTCGCGCTGGCCAGAAAGCGCGCGAACCATCGAGAATATGCAACAGAACGAAATCCCTTTGCACCAAGTGGAAGGTCGTCAAAAAGCTTCAATGCCCCGCTTTTTCGCTTTTGATCAACGAACTTCATGAAATTGAGTTGAAGCAAAATTGGGTGGACGGGCACGATCCGAGCGCTGGCCTTGTTCTTGAGCGACTTATCCCTTGTGCCAGTGAGGCTTTCTTCGGTTATCACGATACACGCCACTTCTTCGATGATCCTGATGTCGTCGACATCAAGTTGACACATCTCATTTAGGCGCGCCCCGGATAACAGACCCAACAGCGCTACCCAGTATCGCGCGCCGGTCGCGATAGTCGGACCGGGCACGGCATAACCACCCTGCTCATCCTTGCACCCCGCATATACGGGAGCAGAGAAAATCCGTCGAAGCTGATCAATGGAAAATGGACGCCGCCGATCTTGCGGATGAACCGTTTCTGCGAGCTGCAAGCCCTTTGACGGATTGCGGCTGATATATTCTTCCGCCACCGCCCAGTTCAAAAGGCTGCCGAAACGGGCCATGTATGCGTTGATATTTGTCGGGTTGATTGTCCTGATCTGCGGATCAGATTTTCCTAATGCTGCGGCATCGCGTGCGGAAATATCACCGTATATCTTGCTGAAGTTGACCGGCAACCAGCGAAGGGTTTCAAATAAATCGCGGCAAGTTTCTCGCGTGATGTCAGTGATCGGAGTTGAGCCACCGATGACATCCTCAACAACCCGGCGCGTCGTATCATGGGCCAGCATCGTTCGCGCGCCCCGTCGACGGGTCGGATCATCAAGATAACGCTGGTAGATAGCTGAAAGTGTAGGCGAGGCAGAGCACGACTCATTTTCTCTCGACGGCAACGTCATACGATCACAGCCTAGGGATACCTTGCACGACGGTTCCGCATTCGTCACCGACCCGATATTGTCGTTAAAGGCTAGGAACCTGTCTTCGTATGGCAGCCCAACTTCGCGGCGTTTCTCCTCAAACATAGCGTCAATCTCAACCGCCATGCGGCGTCCTAACCTCACCGCCATCGAGGGACTGTC